>QNAF01000006.1 GCA_003641405.1 Candidatus Zixiibacteriota bacterium
GGCAAACACCCCGACCTTGATCGAATAATACGTCCCTGTCAGCTTCTCGGCAGCGTTATCTTCAGACGACCCAGCTGACAACCCACCAAGCCTGTCCACCAGGTCATCAAGCCCCACAGCGGCGGGATATGCCTCTCGCAACAGGTTATAGTAGAATACGGCATCATCAACACGCTTTTTCTCAATAGCTTCACGGCCAAGAAGAAATAGTGCCGGGGCGATGCCAACCCCTGATTTGGCTCGGGAAAGGCTTCTCAGTGTTTTGAGAGAACCAATGCTCTTGCTGTTGGCCTTCATGATACGTGCTTTGTCGATCTGTCCCCACTGCTCGGCATCCTTTGAAGAATAACTGATGAGATACCGGTCACATTGTCGCAATGCGGTCTCATAGTCACCGTTTAGTTCGTCGAGAAGAACCGACAACCGAAGCATCTCCGCATGGTACCGCCCGGTTTCCCATCTGGAGGAGTAATCAGCCAACACGCGCGAAAGCTGTCGGTAATCTTTCTTGAGCAAATAGTACTGTGCCAGCCGATAGTATATTTCTTCCTGACAGCGGGCAGACACGGACGCGGCCAGAGCAGCCTCCATCAATCTTGCTGCCTGGTCGGCACTGGGATCGAGCAGACTCTGGCAGAAAAGTGTGGTTCCGTCGCGAGATGCAGCGGTGGCAATCTGAGATAGAGAATCACGAGCTTCTTCCAGTCGCCCTGTCTTTATCAACGTATAGACCGCCTCACCGTTGGCAGGGGTACTTATGACAATCGTCAGGATAACCAGGGCAACAATCGACAAACGTCCCATAATCGGTGCCCTCTTGCAGTACGTGGGTATTTCCTCAGACCTGAGTTGTAACTGCCGGAGACGTACTGGAAGGTTTGGAGTCTTCATCTTTCTGCTCATTGCGTCTCTGTTCCAGAACCTTGAGCAATCGACGGATTTTGTCCGTATTTCCCTTGTCCAAATGAACGCGTATCAAATCGAGCGCCGCCTGACTGTCGCGGGAATGATCGTCCATTGCCTGCTCCCACAATTCGACAGCTCGGTCCACGTCACCTTTCTTTTCATAGAATTCAGCAAGGGCACAGCGAGCCTTCAGATTCCTGGGGTCGTGTTCGAGAATCGACTCGCAGATATTCTGGATATCTCCGAACCTTCCCAGATCAAACAGCGTCTTCTTGAGCCGGTCGATTACGCGGTGTCCCTTCTCCGGAACCGCTGCAATTAACTTGTTCCAGAACGTGACGGCATCCTCATGCCGATCCTCTTCGCAATAAGAGTCTCCTATCGCCAGATATGCACTGACAAAAGCAGGATCAAGTGAGATAGCTTCCTTGTAGAGAACGCGAGCCTTGTGGTATTCCCGTTTCCGGTACATCTGCTCACCGGCCTGAAACTTGTACTGTGCGAGTGTTTTCTTCGACTTATTACCTTCAAGCTTGAGCAGTTGTGCCGCTGTCTCAAAGACCTCATCCCACTTCTGGTTCTTCTTCTGCAATTCCATCAACCTGGTCTGAGCCCAGTAATCGCCAGGAGCCAAAGAAATCAACTCTCCCAACGCCTCTCCGCTCATCTTCATGTCTCCTGCGGCCAGGCTATCGGCAGCTATCTGATGGAGTATTGCAACTCGATCAGAGCGTGTCAGGCCTGGTCTAAGCGTAAGGTCTTTGTGGACCTGGAGCGCCCTGGCAGCCTGGTTATTGTCACGGAGAATCTGCCCCAATCTGAGGTAAGCATCAAGATTCCCGGAATCAGCGGCGACAACCTGACGAAGCTTCGAGAATGCCGCCTCTTGCTTCCCATCGAGCAAATCTCTCAGGGCATCGACGTAGAGCGAAGATTCAGCCTTGCGTCCTTTCACAAGGAAACGTTCATACCCCAGGTAGAAACCGAAGGCCAAAACGAAAAGGGCAGCGAATATCAACAAGTACTCTGTCATGACTATCAGCCATTGCCAAATGTGGATTTCTTTTCACTCTGGCGACGATCAACACCTTGCAAAAGATCAGCCGATTCTTCGATCGGACGGTTTCGCAGGATCGTCACTTCACCCTCAAGCGCCTTGATGCGCTTGCGAGCAGAATGAAACTGAACAGATTGCTTCACATAAGCAGATACAAAGAGCAACATTGACAGGATTGACCCTGCCAACAGGGACCAGAATACAACCGTCACCAGGGGAACATCGACGTAGTTCGGAAAGACAGGTTCCAGTTTGACATCAATGACCTGATCAGGGCCGAAATTATTATAGGCGAAAGCTACTACCAGCAGAATCAGCACCAGTACCAAAATTGTCCTAACTACCCACATGGAGATTCTCTCCTCTCTGTGTTTCTATCATCGGCTCTTCGGTTGGTAGCGAATCAAAAATCGGTTAGTTCGAAAGCAACAGACACAACTCTCTAACCGCACTATTCACCCTCCGATTCCAAGTCCGTCCATGCGAAGCTTCCAATTATCTTCATAGCATCTGCCAGAACAGCGTCGAAGAAAGACCATTCGCAGACAATATGGAACATATATAAATGATTGTCACGCTTAACCAATACAATCGCACCGCCGTAGGAGCCCCTGACTGTTCTACCTCCTGCGGATGAAGCCGAATACGCGACATTTTGCTTGTATTTGGCCTGTCCTCTCCAAAGAACCCCTGATTCACCACCAAGCTCAAGTCGTGATCGCCCCTTGGTTATTACAGGACCATCACTGATATCCGAGTACTGGAGAATATCAAACTCTTTCAGTATGGCCTTTTTCTGATCTGATTTAAACTCTTCGGCCAGTAAAGAATCGAGAAAAGGATGAACTCCCGGAGTGGCCGTATCCACATACACCACAATTCTTGGTATCTTGGTGTAATCAGGAGCATTGATGAAATGCCCTGGAATGCCATAGTCCTTCTGCTTGAACGACAATCGGACATTATTCTCGTCCTTTTGTACGGAAACGTCCCAACCCTCCAGCATAGTCAACTGGAAATTGTATTTCGCATCTACATAGACACCGTCCGTAATCTTGCCTGCTTTCGGTTTCTTCCGACGGGCATCAGCTGTTGCGGTGAGCATCGTCAGGGCCAAGAAACAAATTATCGCTTTCCTCATGACTTCCTCCAGGTTAAGCAGAAGCTAACTCATATTACCAGTAATCGTTATACACATATTAGTCAAGGATTTATTGCAGTAACCGACCGATGAAGCGCGGACGGCTTCAATGAGAACCGTAAGTTCTTGATAAGCAGCGTGTTATTGCGCCCACCTTTTTGTCCTTATCGCTCGAACCCGATCTTGTGCCGCGTCTCGTGTCGGACATGGTTGATCACAGCAGTAAAGTCCAGATCATCCAGCATGCGTTCCAACTTATGTGCCATCGTGTCAGTCGAACCATAGGTGCGAAAACGCTGTACCATCGATAGTCCCCCTATCCTGGGTGGATTGGGGTCAATTTCCCATGGATGCAGGTACACGACCACCGGATATCCCTGACGATTGAGATTCCGGATCATCTTTAGAGAATACCAGTAAGGAGAGTGACGTAAGTAACCTCCGCCACCGAGCGGTATATTCTGCCCCAGAAACCGGTATGTGGATGCCGGCACCTCGTAGAGCGATTCGCCAGTATCCACTGTCATTTGGGACAGATGGCGCGGGCCTGACGGCATTCCGTAGATATCGTGCTTAATCGGAAATACGGAGCTGTCATATTCAAAGCCCAGTTGCGCAAGTATCTCAAATGCCCATGGGACCGATTCGTCAAGTGACCAACTTGGGGCACGGTACCCGAGCGGACGGATTCCAGTGATATCGACAATAGCTGAGATCGCTTCCTCCGTATCACGTCGAAACTCATCCGGGCTGAGTTGGTTCACACGTCGGTGCAAGTACGAATGACAGGCTGTTTCATGCCCCGCCTCCGCAATACGGCGAATCAGATCAGGATACCGGCTGGCACACCACCCAAGAACAAACCAGGTGGCCTGAACGTCTTTGCGTTCCAGAAGAAATAACAGTCTATCACAATTTCGTTCAAGTGTTGACTCAAGATTCGGCCAGTCATCAACACTGTAGCGATCAGCAAGCGCCTCCACAACGAACCACTCCTCCAAGTCTACTGTAAGCAGATTAGATTGAGTCTTCATTTCTGACCAACTGATTAGCGATCCAGTTGTTTCCCGGAGATCGGAGTCGAATTTGACCCTTGATTATTTTTCTTCTTCTGGACAGGCTTAGGTAAGGAGTAACTCTGGTTTTCTTTCCTGTCTATCTTGCGATCCTCGGCAGAAGGTTTGTAGTCATAATTGTAGTTAGAAGAATCGTAATAGCTGGGTAAGTTACCTTTGACATCGTTCAGCACAGCACCGAGCAGGTTGACATTGTTGGAAGTCATAATATCTGCGGCACGTTTCAAGACCTCCCGTGCCGTCGCACCGGCCCTGACCACAAACAGGGTGCCGTCCAACTCCTGAGCCAGCAGCATAGGATCTGATACAGGAATCACCGGTGGGGTATCAACAAAGATGAAGTCGTAGTAGAATTTCAGTTCGCGAATCAGTCCCTCTATCGCTCGTGAATCAAACAGCTCCGTAGGTTGGGAAGTTACCTTCCCCGAAGTAACGACATCCAGATTATCAAGAGAAGTTTTCTTGATAACACTCTTTATCGCCACACCTTCGGACAGGACCTCGACAATCCCGTGACGACGTTCAAGAGCAAACATCGCGTGAATCATTGGGCGTCGAAGATCACAGTCAACCAGAAGCGTCTTGTATCCTCTCCTCGCTGACGTAATGCTAAGCAGGGAACAGATGGTCGATTTTCCTTCGCTCTCTGTAGCAGATGTAACCAAAATTGATTTGAGCTCAGACTGGCCTTCCAACTTCTTCATGCTGCTCAGAAGGCGTCTTAGTTCCGTAGCCACGGGTGATTCCTGGCTAAAACAATCGATCACAGGGACATAGTCGCGCATAACAGGATTTCCTAATCCTTCCCGACACTCGTTTTAGCAGCACGCTTCATCAGTTCGTGCAACTGTACTGCCTTATCCAGTACGGTGGCAACGTCTGTGAAAGAACCGCTCAGCTTAGTGACCTTCTGTAGACATTCTATGCCCTTTTGCCAGATCAAACAAGCGTGTTCAAGATGCCGCTGCCCAAGTTCTGCCTGAAGGTCCGGGTAGCCAGGATTCTTGTCGAGTTCGGTTGACAAGTACCTGATACGTTTAGACAGGGTTTCTTCGGTAGCGTTCATAGGATCGAGCAGAAACTTCATGCTCAACAGGGCCTGCTCCTGACGTTTCCTCTCCAACGTGGCCGTTTTGGAGTTCTTCAGCAACTTCAACGCCCATGGCAGATCACCGTTTGTTAGTGCTTCCTGCGCCTTCTCAAAGATATTGGCCTCAATCTGGTTGGAATACAGAAGTGAAGCTTTCTGCAGACAGTCCAGCGCCCTTGCTACAGCTTGGTCGGAATTATGCCTGTCCGAGCTGTCGATTGCATGCTGTGTGTGAGCCAGAGACAGATTAAAGTAGGCATCAGCGTAATACATATTGATACTGATAGCCTCCTGGAATTCCGCAATCGCCTTCACAGACTGACCCGTTGCCAGAAAAGCGTCACCCAGGTTGTTACGGTAATCAGCGTAGCCGGGCTTCAGTCTTACCGCAGCAGTAGCTGCCGAAACTGCGTCGTTGGTTCTGTCAACGACAAGGTATGACAGGGAAAGTTGGTTAAGAGCCTGGTCGTGGTCCGGTTCGATTCTGATGACAGCTTCTAACAACTCGATAGCTTCCGAGGACAATCCCTTACAGAAGAAAGTCGTACCAAGCGAGTACATTGCCGATGCGTCTCCCAAGCTCACTGTCTCATTGAAAACGCAGAGCAGGGTTTCAATCTCGCTTCTTTTGTCGCCGTGGGCATGCTTAACCAGAGACATAACCGTATCGTCACTTGCCTCCATTGGTAAAGGAGAAACCACAACCTCGCTTCTGACACCATCGACATAAACTGAAGTTGACACCGATTGGGACTCGGCATCATTGGCTGTCTGTATCAGATATTCCCGTTCTCTCTGATTGACTTTACTACTGAATCGATAGGTTTCCATGAGCTTCTTCCTGTTCTATCCCTGACCACTGCGGCAGTCTACAGTCACAATCGCCTAATACGCAACTCCACCACCGGTCGCACGACCCCCATCACTAGGGGACAGTCGATCATAGATAAGAATCGCCGTAGTAATGGCACCCAGCGCTGCGGCCAGTATACCGACGTTGCTGGCCAGGAATCCCTGACGACGGACCGGAACTAAGAGCATATCCTCTTTACCCATAATGTATCGTGCCGGTTTGCCTGTTCGTGAATATTCTTCAAGATCAAACATGACTGTCTGTGCGTAGTAGCCATCCTTGAGAATCAGTTGTGCCTTGCAAAGATCAGCGGCTTCAGAAGGACCTCCAGCGTATGCAAGTGCCTCGGCCACGTCAATATTATCCTCGAATGAGATTGCCCCTGGTAAGTTTACAGCTCCTATCACATAAATAAGGTTTTTTCGATCGGTTGAGCGCGCCACCTCACCGGAGAGCACTTGTCCGGGCATTCTGGGAATCTCAATAGTATCCTGACGACGGACTTTGGGCAGGTTATCAAGTTGGCCACTGGCCAGCGCCTCGTGGACATTGACGATTTCTATCTGACCAGCATCATCACCGCCACGGATTATTGTCACACGGCTCAGGTCCCCCAAGGGGGTTACCCCGCCGGACTCATTGATTATCGTCCACAGATCCGGTATTTCTTCGAACGCTTTTTTTCCGGGAACATTCGCCTGCCCGATAATGTAGATGTGATTATAGCGGTATTCGACTATACTCACGGAAGCCTGCGAGACATTCTCTCTTAGACGATACATCAAGCGGGCCAACTCATTCTCCAACTCAGTGGTAGTGTTTCCGGCTGCCTCCACTTGTCCAATCACATCTAAAGAAATGGACCCGTCGAGCCCCACAGTTACCTGCCTATTGAGCGCAGGATCCTGCCAGAAGCTGATCTCCAGAACATCCTCAGATCCAATAACGTACTCCGCCATCGCATCCTGACTGGCCGTCAGACATCCGACAAAAGCAAGGCCGAACACAACTGCAATCCTAGCAACTCTTGTGATCATTCTCCGTTTTCTCCACAGTATTGACCAATACATTACATTGATCGGCATATCCGTAACTCTTTTGAAGCCAAAAATATAGGCTCGCCACCTTCACGTGTAAAGAACAAAACATGCTGACTTGATTCTTCGCAGCGGCATCACCGCCGGGCTCCGTCATCCCCGTAAAGCAGGAACTGATTTCGTCCACTTTCCTTGGCTTTCAGCAGGGCCATATCCGAAGCGTAGATCAGCTCCTCCGGAGTGCCGGCGTGATCCGGATACACTGCTGCACCCTGGGATATGGTACAGACAAGCTCCCGATTGAGTTTGTGGACAGTGAAAGACTGGGCGGCAATCTTCCGCTGTAAACGAGCCATGAATCTAACACACGTGGCTCTGTCTGATTCCGGCATGATAACGCAGAACTCATCACCGCCGTAGCGAACGACTATATCGATTGCGCGAATCGATCTCCGTAGTATGTCTCCCATCTGCTTGATTATTGCGTCCCCTGCCTGGTGACCATAGCTGTCGTTGATGCCCTTTAGCTCGTCGAGATCGAAAATAATGAGAGCGAGAGAACGATGATAGCGCCCGGCTCTCCCAATCTCCTCCGCGAGGCGCTTGACGAAATACCGCTGATTGGCAAGACCTGTAAGATTGTCCGTATAAGAAAGTTCTTCAACTCGTCTGAAGGATTCCGCGTTTTCTACCAACTTGGTAGCCGCACTGCCAATGCCCTTCAGCTTTGAAGCAACTTTCGAGGAGAGGTCATTCCCCTTCCAGGCAAGCAGTCCGTAACGATCAGAAGACAACGGAAAAGCAGTGACATGGCTCAGACCTACAGACCTGAGAGTTTCTACGAATTCTGCAGGGCCTGTTTCTGTGCCTCGCAGATCAATAGTGTTGGTAGGTCCGTTGCCCTTTAGATTGGAAAGCAGGTGAGCGAGTATTTCTTTCCGCGGTGGCGAGAGTTTTTCAGCAGCACCTTTCTGAACGATGTAAATCGAGTCCGATTCCACTTCGGGCTCATACACAAGTACACACTTGTCCAGGTTCAAGTCCCGGCGTACCTCTTCAACAATCTTGTTGATCAAGACCTCAGAATCGCGATAATTAACGAGTCTTAGCATCCGAGACGGAGCCGAAGAATCTCTGGATTCTATAGCTGACTGATTAGAGTCACTTCCTGATGGTACGGACACACCGGTCTCAGAGGGCAGTTTCTCATCTGCCTGATGCGTAGCTATAGAGCATCTTTTAGACCGGTACTCATTGCGAAGCAGTATAGCAAGTACGACCACCAAGGCCGCCAGAGCAATGATGAGCACGGTCGGTATCATGACCGGACCATCCTTGTAACTCCCTATTTACTTAAATAATAACAGATTAAGTCAATCTGTCAACCAAAACAACATCAGCTCCGCCCCCAGGCATACCTGAACCGGGACTTACGTCTTAGAATGCGATTTCTGCGAAAGATATTAAACACATGCCACCACCCGCACGATTCGGCCCCTCCTGTGCGTTCATACTGAAGGCAAATCTCGGAAATTGTCACAAACGGATCACTCTTGACCATCTGAAGAGCAAACACTTCCAAACCACTTCCGGTGGTTATCAGCGGCGAATCGGACGCCTGCCGACGGGTAACGTGGTCGGTATCCGACACGGCAATATTCTCGACAACCGTCAATCGTGTGGATGAGTCGGAATTACTCTTTTTTTTTTGATGTCGCTCTTGCGGCCAGTGAAGATTTCCACGGCCTCATCAACAGATTTCATCACGTGCAAGATCTTGTCAAACTCCAGGAGTTCGAAGATCTCGTGCACGTCCGCAACCATATTGACGAGCTTAATGTCGCCACCATTATCCCTGACATCCTTGATATGCGAGATGAATATCCCCCACCCGGCTGACGAGATGTAGTCAACACCCGCCAGATCCACAACAATCTTGTACCGCTCCCGCCTCAGGAGTGAATCCATCACCTGTTCCAGTTCCCCGGCCGTGAGCGTATCAATTACGCCGTCCACTCGCACTTCTGAGACTTCGCGGTCGTGTCCACCTTCGGACAACGAGATGCTAATACCTTCCATGAATTACCGCCAAATTGCACTATTAGAGGGTCGCATTTTATCTAAATAAACAGAGAATACGGTTGCTGGCAAGGAAAAAATCAATCCTGTAAATCACGCGGCAATTCGACAATCGTGGTGCTATCTACTGTCTCGGCACCTACCGACTCATCTATCGGAGGAGAGACATCTGTCGGGATAAGCTGTCCGACAACAAACGTGATATCATCTTTCTGAGAAGAGAGTCCGGAGAAATCGTTAACTTCGTTAATGATGGCATCAGAAAACTCCCTGATATTGGCAAGATGTCCATCCTTGAGCTTTTCCTGCATGAAATCAGCAAGGCGCTGTATGCCGAACTGTTTACCGTCGCGATTGACCTCCTCGGTTATCCCGTCGGTGTACAACAAGAACAGGTCGCCATTTTCCAACTGCAAGTGGATTTCCTCCAGCGAATCAGAGAAACTTCCATCAAGGGTAACCGGCACGCCCAAAGGCATACCTGACGGATTGAGTTTGACTACGCTGCGTGTGCTACCTTTGAACAGCAACATTGGATTGTGACCGGCCGACACGAAGTTAAGAGCGCGTTTGTTGGCATCGTAAATGGCCATTAAAACAGTGATGAACATCCCTCTAGGCATGTTACCGGACAGATAATCGTTTACAAGAATGAGCGTATTACGAGCTGAGTCGGAACCCTCTGAGTAAATCTTAATAACCGTTCGCAACATGGACATGACCAGCGATGCCGGCACGCCTTTGCCTGACACGTCTGCTACAACCAAACAGCATTTGTCCTCACCTATCATAAAAACATCATAAAGGTCGCCACCAATCATGGAGGCGGCCTTATAGAATGCGTCGATATTCAGACCCTTCATCTTGGGCAACTGGCGCGGTAGCAGCGTCTTTTGTATCTCCGAAGCTACTTCAATTTCCTTGGCCATTTTCTCCCGTTCAATGGCAGCCCCGCGATCCCGCCTGAGCCTCGTCATCATTTCATTCAACGCAGTAGATATTTCGAAGAATTCATCGGCACCTTCCACAGGCAGTTCCGTTTCCAGATCACCGGATGAGAACCTCCGCACACGGCGTGTGATATTCACTATCGGCCTTACAAACCGGTTTGAGAGAAAATATATGCCGAGCACACCTATGAGAATCATTGCCCCTGTCAACAACAACGTCACTTCCCGAGCTTCTGCCAACTGAGACATGATCGCCTCAGATGAATATGTAACATGGACCAGACCCAGTACGCGTTGGCCGGTTCTAATCTGCAAAATTAGATAGTTACTCTGTGCTGCCCCACGTGAGGCATGCTGCGGGCTGTTCAGGATTGCGGAGTCAGCGAATGAAGGATACTCATAGATCTTGCGAATATAGCGATTGTCGTCTGAATGTGCGACTACCAAACCACTGGTATCAGTGAGAACAACACGTTCGAGAATCGGATTGGAGTTACAGTAACTGACAACCAGTTCATCAAATTCAACATCGCTTCGCGTGTTTATCATGTAGAGACCGGCCTGTTCGGAGATTGTGCTGCCGAGAGCAGCTACGGTACCGTCAAGCTGACGATATATCTCACGAGTAGTCCGATCATTCACATAGTAGAACGAACTGGCAATGATGATGAAGACAATTACCGCGGTCCAGAACGAGAATTTGAATCTCAGCGAGAACATGCGGCGAAGCAGCGGTGTCGTTCCTTTGTCTGCACGCAGGTCAAGCCGCTTGGTCATTCTCAGTTCATTCATCGACCCGGTAGAGACATAGTCCACAGTATCCATGATCTTCTGGATCATGTAAAAACCGAGTCCACCACGACGGCCCGAATCAACAAGCCGCTGCAAATCCAGCCTTCCTGAACCTTTGGGACGGAATGAGCGTCCGGAATCGATCAGGGAAAACGTGATCTGTTTTTTGTGGATGACGATTCGAATCCGCAACATCCCCTTTTCGTAGAGATAGGCATGGCGAATAATATTTGTCGCGGCTTCTTCGACGGCCAATTGTATCGCCGAGACGTCCTTGCGCTGCATTCCGGCTGAGACACATGCCTGCCGAACAACACGTTGTACACTGTCGAGGTATTTCTCCTCGGCCGGGTACTCGGCGTTTATTTCCTTGGTGGGACGACCAAACATCTGCTAAGCATGCTCCGAAGCCAACAAGAATACCACATAAAAGTAGTTACTCACCGGTTTCCTGAGAATTCAGTCGGAGTCGAGCTTGCTCGATATTATCCAGTGCGTTGGAATTGTTGGGATATGCCTGAAGAACCTGCTCCCAAGCATCGATTGCCATCTGATATTCCTTGTTACGCATATGCCTGAGTCCTTCCAGATAATGATCCCAGACAGCCTCATCACGCTGCAAATCCACGAGAGTTGAGGTAGTAGGTTGCATCTGCGCTTCTCTTATTCGACGCAAGTAATCCAGCGCGGTTTTCTCCTTAGGGTCCACTGTGAGAACAGCCTCAAACTGTGCGCGCGCGCGGGAGTATCTTCCCCTGTCAAACAGTTCGATACCCAGACGAATCTTCTCTGAAAGCCCCATAGCCGCAGTTACCTGCTCTCTGGATTCCAGTGCTTCCCGATTGTTCGGGTCAATCTCAAGTACACGTCGGAATGCCTCAAAAGCCTCAACCAAGCGACCATCTTCGGCAGCCGTACGTCCCTCAGCAAGTTTCCGGACTATTTCATCGGCTGTGGCCTGCCTGATCTGTCGCCGCAATTCGATGGCGCGGCTGTTGGAAGCATCGATGTCGAAAATCAGTCCGAGCAGATCAAGAGCAGCACTGTATGATTTGCGTGAGAAGAGTTGCTCCGCCTGAGTCAGGAAGATGTTCTTTGTTTGATCCAGTTCTCTCCGCGCTTCCCGGAGTGCCTGTTCCTGCGCACTCTGCACACGACGAGCTTCTTCAATAGCCGCCAGTGACCCGATGATATTCTGATTGCGTGGCTCATACTCCAATGCCTGTCGGTAGTAGAATGCGGATGAATCAAGCTGGTATCGATAAAGGAAAGTATTGGCTTTCTCCATTAGTGCCTGGAACAGCTTTTCCTCCTCTGTCGGTTCAGGTGGTAGGAGGGCCAACTCACGCAGACGAATCCTCTCCGTCATTGACTTGCCAAGTAAGAACGAAAGGGAAAAATGATGTATGTCCTCCACGTAGTCAACCATCTTGTAGGCATAGTCTATACTTAGACGCCCATGCTTGAGTCCGGCGCCAAACGCCAGATTGTCCCGATCGTAACCGACGCGAAAAGAATAATTCGAGTACAGACATAATTCCATTCCGGAGTGGACTTTTGGTGAACGGTCCTCGAACTTTTCGATATCAATACCCATCGAAACGGCAACATGCTTCGAAGGGTGCAGATCGGCCAGAGACAAACCACCGATTGCGGATGCCGGTGATTTCTCGGTTGTTGAGTCCATTTGTAATTCCGGTTGGAGGATATCCCTCGCCATCACTCCCAGGGACAGATTATTGTATATCCTCCAGGACGCGCCGGCATCAAGTCCGAACCCGAAATCAGAATGAACGTCCAGAGACTGGTTCACGATCTTGAGAGTAATACCAACAGCAAAACGCTCACCCACACTCCGACCGTAACCCAGCATGAGTTGCGAATAGGAATAATCAAACTTCCCTCGATCCGCATAATCCACACGACGTGTTATGTCTCCAGTCCCAATCCGCATGAACCCAAGACCAAGTCCGTGGTTTTCGTCGATCGGATAAGCCCATGCGGCAACATCGTAAATCGACTTCTCAAAGAGGATGGTGTGCGAAAACGATATCGACTGATACTCCAGAAATGATAATCCAGCCGGATTATAGTACAGGGCACTTGCGTCATGAGCCAGCGAAGTGAACGCTCCGCCCATACCGAGCGGTCGAGCGCAAGCACCCAATGAGAAGTTGGTTTCCCGTCCGGCATCTCCGGCAGATATTAGTGCCGGTAACAGCAACACCAGACAAGCAGTGACGACTATGGCGAGTGCGTTTCTCACTTGAGCACCGCCACTTTAAGGCGTGCCTGTTCACCGGTTTCGAGAACCGTGATCACAGCGATATAGACACCATTCACGACAACAAAGCCCTCGTCGTTGTGGCCGTTCCACAGTACGGTCTGCAATCCCTGATCAGGTCCGGTGGTACCCGCGACATAGTCTCGGCTATAGACTTCTTCGCCCGTCAAAGTAAGCATGCGGAACTCAAAACCACTTGGCCGGTCCAGATAGAACTGAAACTCCGCCCTCTCCAGGACAGGATTGCACGGGTTGTATCGAATCGTAAACGATCCCCCAAGGGTAGCCTTCGCTGTTGTGTACACCGCTCCCAGAACGACATCTGAGCCATCAGCAGTCGTCACGGTGACCGGTTGGTTTATTACGCTGGGGGGGCCATCCGAATATCTTGCAACCAGATCGGATGCCTTCAGCCCTATCCGAAACTCGTTGCCGGCCGATGCCAGCACTGCCGCCCGGAAAACCAGGCTCAGATTCCCTTCAGTCCAATCCGCTTCGAGCGAGTCGCAAAAACACATAGTGAGACGATCACCTTGAGTTACGGCCTCAGTCCATAGCGTATCGTTCCGATAGAGACCGGCTGTTGCCACATTGAGAACAGACTGCGCGTTGAGAGGATGACCATCCTTGTCCGCAAATGTTATGGATACAGAATCCAACCTCACGTAGTCTGTGATATTGTTCACGTTCAGCTGAAACAGCTCTTTCTGGCCATCAGGCAGAACAAGACTGGATGCGGTGAGTTCCGCACCAACAAGCAGCTCCATGTCCTGTGACTGGACGATTAGTATTTCCTCGAAAGTAGTATCTCCAATCAGGGCTCGTTGTCCAGTGTTCACATCAGTCGGGATATCAACCAAAGTCAGTGTGATAGTGATTGTTGTATCATAGTCAGGCGCTTGTAACACGATTCCACGAGGAACCATGACACCAATCATCTCTACAAGAGGATCCTCGATCCCTAGGTCGATTCCTCCCGATGTCAACTCATACCTGGCGTTGGTGGCATTGGATCCACCAGCATTCCATATCTGGAGTAAAAGACGGAACTCCTGTCCACGATTGAGATAGCCCTGTTCAACATCCAGAAAATGTGTCAGCGCTAAGACCGCTGGTTCTTCGATTATTACTACGGCGTTATCATCCAGTGGTTCTGCCTGGAGTACATCAGGGGTGATGACTTCGATCTCGAATATCTCCACGGGATTCACCGAATCCAAAACTGCCAAAACATCAAAGAGAATTTCTGTGTCTTCCCCGGCAACAATCTCAGGTACAGAACGATCGGATACGAAGAGCGAACTGCCGTCACTGGTCATCCTGATATCAAACGGTGGCTGATCAAGTGTGGATACGTTAGATATCCAGCACTTGACATCGAATTCCTGGCCACTATTTACGTTCGGGGCATTGAATGAACTTATAGAAACCGAGTCCAGTTGTATAACCGGCATCTCCACAACTGCGATCAGCAAGTCGTCGAAAGTCGTGGTATATGTCAGGGCGTTGGCTGCGCCATGGTGGCGATAAACGACTGTCAAATCGACCGACAGAGAATCACCCAATTGACCGGCGGGAATGGCTACCGGTTCACTCATTATATGGTTGGTTCCGGGAATCAGCGAATCGCCAGAGATTGCCAACTCGGTAAGTGCCGAAAAACCTTGTCCTGCGATGTGAAAATAAGATTGAATATTGTCCACCAGGACGACTGAATCACCTATAAGAGTGATATCGCATTCGAAAATGGCATTGAGCCCAGGTGGAACACTCACAGGTATGAAGCTGCCGCCGACATACTCCAGGCTCGCTTTCTGCAAGACAATGATCGAGCCGGCAGCGCTGTCATCCAGAGGAAAAACATTGCTTTCTGAATAGAGACGGTAGTAGAGCCTGACATTATACTCTTCGGGTGACAGATTAAGTGCCGAGTCAATCAAAGATTCAACACTCGAATAGCGAATTACACCAGAATTAAAGAACTCATGTTCAGCAACACCATTGAAGACCGTGGCCACGACAGAATCAGTTGCAGAAAGCAAATCCACCGTCAAAACAGCACTATCGATCGGCCCTGAGAAATCGGTGGTCAGAATGTCAAACGAGATGTCAAACGGCACCCCGGCGTAGACTGAATCGGGAGCAAACGAGTTAGGTACAATTGAAAGCTCCACTGCCGCAGGTACTTTCTGGACAGGAACGCCTGGTTGTTTTTCCAGTGCCCCACAGATTTCAAAACACACCAAACTGGCACACAACAACAGGATATATAGCAGTGCTCTTCTGATCAAAATGACATTCTCGCTCAACTGACAAAATTCAAATGTTCATTAATACAGATTAGCAAAGCCCGTGCCTTCAACCTCTTGTGCCGCAGATGAATACAGGGAAAAGTATTCCTATTTGCGCGACTACCGAACAGACACGTAACTCTATTCAACTGAACAGGTTATTGAGCCCCTAGTAGACACAGTAAGTCCACAATTTACACTACTGGAACCTGATCGCGATATCGGATGACAATTGATCAACGAATTATGCAAGCGACTGCATCAATCACGCAATGCGTGACAGGAGTGTTTCTCTTAGATTCCGGTCAATAAAGTCTGTTCTGCTGCAGACACCGTATTGGACATGAGCATTGCGATAGTCATCGGTCCCACACCGCCGGGCACTGGTGTGATCAGTGATGCTTTCTGACTGACTGCTTCAAAATCCACATCACCGACAAGTCTATACCCCTTTTCGGTTGAAGGATCGTCAACTCTGTTGACTCCCACGTCTATCACCACCGCACCCTGCTTGACCATGTCAGCCGTAATTGTTCCTGGATGTCCAATAGCGGCAATCAGGATATCCGCCCGCCTGGTGACTTCCGAAAGGTCGCGCGTCCGAGAATGGGCTACTGTAACCGTTGCGTTGGCCATTGGTCCTTTCTGAAGTAATAATGCCGCCACCGGTTTGCCGACTATATTGGATCGACCGACTACCACGACCTCTTTGCCGGACGGGTCTACCTCGTAGTGCTCCAGGAGCTTAATGATACCGTGAGGTGTGCAAGGGATGAGAACCGGACGACCGATTAGCACCATTCCGACACTATGTGGGTGAAATCCATCGACATCTTTTTCCGGTCGTATGGTCAGTGTTACGGACAACTCATCGATATGCTTTGGAAGTGGTGATTGAACAAGAATGCCGTGAATGCGATCATTCGCATTGAGGTCCTCTACGATCTTTGTCAGTTCATCCTGCGAAATAGTGGCCGGTTTTCTGATCACTTCGGAGTAGATTGCAAGTTTTTCGCATGCCCTGGCCTTGCTGTTAACGTAGGTCTGCGAGGCCGGATCGTCTCCAACCAGTACGGCAGCCAGGCCGGGTACGACACCCCGCTCCTTAAGCGCGGTGATGCGTCCCTTGAGTTCTTTCCTCACACTCTTAGCTACAGCCTTACCGTCTATCAGTCCTGCCGCCATCCCATTCACCTTTCTAATCATCGTCCACGAGTCTGTTGTTCTGGTGCTCTGCCAGAGCAAACTTGCGAGAGAATCGTTCAATTTCTTTAGCTGCACCGGTTTCCGGATCGATCCGCACAATCACGCCCATCATGTGAATATCATCGCTGGCAGTCGAGAACCGCTTTGGTGTTCCTGTCAGAAACCGTCCTAACGCCGGACCTTTGTCCATGCCGATTATCGAATCAAGCGGGCCTGTCATACCTGCATCCGTCAAATATGCCGTGCCATTATCACTGATCTTCTCGTCTGCAGTCGGTACATGTGTGTGCGTTCCAATAACAGCCGACACTTTTCCATCGAGATAGTACGCCAGCGCCTGTTTTTCGGAAGTAGCTTCGGCATGGAAATCCACAAAGATGATCGGGGTAACTTCTCGAACACGCTCGACTTCACGGCGAGCTACCTGAAAAGGACAGTCTATGCTTGGCATAAAAGTTCGTCCCTGAAGATTGATTACACCCACACTGACATCACCGACAGTATCAATGATCGAGCCAAACCCGGGAGCTCCGGAGGGGTAGTTCGCCGGTCGGAGCAGCTTGGCTTCGGTGGCGAGGTATTCGAGAATTTGTACGCGGTCCCAGATGTGGTTTCCGGATGTCTGAAGGTCAACACTATAACTGAAAATCTTTCGGGACATCTCCGGAGTGATTCCGAACCCACCGGCGGCGTTTTCGACATTCGCAATCACATAATCAACACCGAGCTCTTCTCGCATTGGTTTGATCAAATATGCTGCTGCCTGCCGACCAGCCTTCCCGCAAATATCAGCAACGAACATTATGGTAAACAACGACATGCCATCTCTTCCAAACTGTTTAATTGTCGCGCAAAGCTACCTGATAGCTCCGGTACCTGCCAAAAAAATCAGGTGGAGTCTAACACAACTCCACCTGAGAATCAACCGCTATTTCCTTCTGAGCGTTCTAACGAGCATATTCCGTGGCACGCAACTCCCGAATTACCGTGACCTTGACCTGGCCTGGATATTGCATCTCACCCTGAATTCTCTCCGCAATATCTCCGGCTAAGACTGTGCTGGCCAAATCATCGAGCTTATCATGCTCCACAATTACACGGATTTCTCTTCCGGCCTGAATCGCGTATGACTTGGATACGCCCTTAAAACTATCGGCTAGTTCTTCAAGCTGAGTCAGGCGTTTTATGTAGGCCTCCAGAGGCTCTCGGCGAGCTCCCGGTCGAGATCCGGACACGGCATCAGCAGTCTGCACAAGAATCGGGTACGGGCTGACCATTGGAACATCGCCGTGATGGGCCTCGGCTGCATTCACTACGAATTCATGCTCTTTGAACCGACGAAGGAAATCAGCACCGATCTGAGTATGGGGACCTTCGGTGACCCGATCAATGGCCTTGCCAATGTCGTGCAGCAGTCCGCAACGCTTGGCAAGGTTATCGTCCAGATCGAGTTCGGCAGCCAGCAGACCACACAACATAGCTACTTCCTTGGAATGGACCAGCACATTCTGACCGTAAGAAGTTCGGTAGTTGAGTTTTCCCAACATCCTGACCATATCGCGGTGCATCCCATGAATGCCCAGTTCAAAACAGGCTTGTTCTCCAGCTTCCTGAACGATCGTATCCATCTCTGTGGAGGATTTCTCCACAACTTCCTCGATTCGAGTTGGGTGGATGCGACCGTCTGTTATCAGTTTCTCAAGCGCCATGCGTGCGATCTCGCGCCGCACAGGGTCGTAACCTGAAAGAATTACTGCTTCGGGCGTGTCATCAACGATGACATCAATGCCCGTCGCAGTCTCGAAGGCTCTGATATTCCGACCCTCCCTACCGATAATGCGCCCCTTCATCTCATCATTCGGCAGGTTGACTACTGAGACTGTAGTTTCGACGGTATGGTCGGCTGCACAGCGGTAGATCGACTGGAGAATGATCTCCTTGGCCTCCTTGTCCGCATCTTGTTCAGCCTTGTCCTTGATCTCCTTTATGAAAGCAGCAGCTTCCATCTTGGCCTCTTCCCTCATGTTGTCCATGAGTTGTTTCTTGGCCTCTTCCGGCGTCATCTGCGCAATCTTCTGGAGTTGTTCGTTCTGAGTATCGATGATTTGGCGAAGTTCCTCTTCGCGGAGTTCGATTCCCTTCTCGTGAGACTGAATCGATTTCTCGCGGCCGGCAAGATCACGTTCCTTGGAATCAATCAGGTCGAGTTTTTTCTTCAGGGTGCCGCTTCTCTCAGCGACTTCTTTGTCGAGTTTCTCAAGGTCCTGACGTTTCTCAGCCATCTCCTTGTCAAACTTAGTTTTCACCTTATAGGCAGATTCCCTGGCCTCGAGGGCTGCCTCCTTTTTCTTGATCTGTGCTTCCTTTTGTGCCTCACTGACAATGCGCTTAGCCTGCGAAGCGGCATTGACAAGGCTTTTCTCCCCAATTCGGCGTGTAATCAGCCAGGCTATGACAAAGCCGACTGCAGCAGCAGCTATAGCTATAATCACTGTAACGAGGTAGTCCATATGACCTCCAACCCTGCCACCAAGCAGAGTTTTTATCTATGTGAACAGATAAGAGAGATCAGAAGATTCAGTTCGGAGAGTAAGGTGGCTATCTATTGCCTCACCGCTTTATCATCGGTGAGGGCCGCCTCCAGTTGGGATAACAGGTTATCGACGTTACTGTCTCGTTCCGAAGCAATGCGTTCCATCGTCTCGGACCTCTCGAACAATTCGGACGCCAGAGAGAGAGCAGTCAGAATGGCAATCTTATCGCGAGTACCAACTCTGCTCCCCTTGGCAACTTCTTGCATTCTTGAGTCTACAAAATCAGCAATTTTGGAGATGTAGGCCGGATCGCCCGACCCTGTAATCGGATACTCATCTCCGAATATCTTAACAACAACCTTGTTTTCCACAAACGAATCAGGCACAGATACAATCCTCACTAAACAATCCGTATCTTCCTATCCCACTATCATACAATGTCTTATACTCGACTCTAAGCAAAATGTCAATAAAAAACTCAGAGGCCGATTTTCTCCAATTCCTCTATGCGAGTCAGCATCGAAATCAACTTGGTCTTTATTAACTCAGACTGATCATTATGATTGAGCTTAAGGTTGTCGAAATCAGACTTGAGCTCTGTAAGCTGTGTTTGAAGCTGACGATTTTCCTTTCGAAGGATGGTATTGTCATCTTTCAGACCATCCAACTGTTGCAGCACCTGTTTGACCTTACGATCAAGCAATTCGAATTTTTCAGCCATCACTACCAATCCCTGATCTCCGCAGAGAATTCCTTCTTGAGTCTCGCGGTGATTTTCTGTTGCACCTGGTCGACCTCCTCGCTGGAGAGACTGCGCGAAGCGGAACGGTAGCTAATGGATACGCCGACCGATTTCTTGCCTTCACCGACCTGCTTGCCGGTGTAAACGTCAAATACTCTAGCAGATTCAGCCATTTCACCGGCTATTGATCTAACAGTTTTCAGGATACTACCCACCTCAACTGAGTCGTTGACCACCATGGCCAGATCGCGCGGGGCAGCGGGGTAAACCGGCAAAGCTGAGAATTCAGCCGGTCCCGTCTTCAGTTCCTGCAGTGGATGAAGTCTGAGTTGTGCCAGATAGACAGGCTGTTTGATATCATATTTCAGCCCTAGCTTGCCATCCAACTGACCAATTGAACCAATGCACTGACCATCCATGCAGACCTCAAATGAGATCTCCGAGTCGAGAAAACCCAGAGAAGTCGGCTTGAGTTCAAACGCAGGCCAGCGGAAGTGGTTCTTTAGCTGATCCAGAACGCCAGTGATATCGTAGAAATCCAGGTCACGCCGACGATCTCGCCAAGACAAAGGCGTACTTCCTGTTACAAACACCAGCAAACGTTCATCTTCAAGCCAGCCCCCTTGATCATCCGGCGGAAAATACGCTTTTCCAATTTCGAACAGTCTCAGGTCAAGATTCCGGTGGGCAATATTGTGTTGAACGGCAGCGAGAGCTGTCAGAGCCAGATCATTGCGCATAATGTTCAGATCTTCAGATACCGGGTTCACAATCCGCAACTGCGGCAACTCGGGGTTGAGTTGCTCGGCCAGTTGACTGTCGGCCAACCCATGCCCCATCATCTCATCGAATCCAGCACCAGTCAGTACTCTTGTTACGCGTTTTCTGAACACGTCCTCAGCAAGAAGCGGCGTAAACAGAGGACCGATGTTGCTAACAGCATCCGGAATGCTGTCGAAACCCTCGATCCGGACCACTTCTTCGATCAGATCGATCTCCCTGGTGATATCAGGCCGGAAAGTCGGCACACTGACCTTTATCGGGTTGTCCCCTTCGACACCAAATTCGAGCCCCTTGAAAATCTGCATCATCCGTTCTGTTTTGATAGAAGTGCCAAGGATGTCATTGCAGCGTTTGGGTCGCATTTCTACGGTCTGCGGCTTGATCTCTTTCGGATAACAATCGACGATACCGTCAAGTACTTCGCCGCCACAGAACTGCTCGAAATAGTAGGCCACACGGTCAGATGCTGTTGGTATGTTGTTCGGATCAACACCCTTCTCAAAACGAATGGAGGCCTCCGAGACAAAACCGAGTTCTTTGCGTCCCCGACGAATCACAGACGGATCAAAATAGGCCACTTCCAGAAGAATGTTCTTAGTCTCGCCAGTTACTTCCGAATCAAGCCCGCCCATCACACCGGCTGCGGCTTTGGCCTCTTTGCCGTTTGTGATAAGGAGAACATCCGGCGTAAGTTTGTGTTCTTTGCCGTCCAGTGTTACGAGCTTTTCGTCCTGGCGGGCCATCCGAACCACGACTTCATTGGAACCAAAACAGTCAAGGTCAAAAGCATGTACCGGGTTGCCCATTTCCAGCATAAC
>QNAF01000007.1 GCA_003641405.1 Candidatus Zixiibacteriota bacterium
AACCTGTCTTGGTCAGGTGTTCGCCCCCCTGTACCGTCGCCAAACCGAAATCAAGCAGCTTCGGTCGACCTTCGGCATCAATGACAACATTGGACGGTTTTATGTCGCGATGAACAACGTCAGCCTCGTGAGCTTTGGCCAGTCCTTCGCAAATCTGTCTGGCCAGATTGAGTACTTGATCCAGATCCTCGTCCTTGATGACATCTTTAAGCGATCGACCCCCTACATGCTCCATCGCGAAGAACGGACGCCCATGATGCTCCGACACTTCATGGATAGTCACGATATTGGGATGGTTCAGCTTGGCCGCGGCCTGTGCCTCCCGTTTGAACCGTGCCCGGCAATCTTTGTCTTCACACAGGTGCGACGGCAGAAACTTGAGCGCCACCTCACGGTCAAGCTCGGTATCCTCGGCCAAGTATATTTCACCCATCCCACCGGCACCGATCTTCTCAATGATCCGGTAGTGCCCAACCATCGTCCCTTTGGTCAAGACGATATGGGTTTCGGTATTATCGTTGTTGTGTCGGTTGTCACTAGTCATCGTACTCACACCGGCAATCGCTTGTCGCCAGGGTCCTTCAAGCCTGCTGAGAATACGATACCCTGCAACCCTTTCACGGACAACTGTAAAATCCCCCGTGCCGTGCAATCTCCTGCGGTCAACCAACCCGAATATAGCTGAAACCGTTCGAGATTGCCACTTTCAAGCCATCGAAAACTAAGATCACCGACGCTTCCGAATATGGTTGATTTTCAGAACAGCCTGTTTAGATTGTGGGCGGTTTCTCAAGACACGAGGTGTCCTGACGAGGTGGAATGACAGATTACTTACATGGTTCACATAAAAGATAACATTGCCGAAACAGTATGATCGATAGTTTATGTTTATGATGGCTGACCGCACGTCAAGTAAAGCAAACGGTTTTCAGGAATCAGGACCGATGAGCCCGGAGCATTACCGTTCTCTCCGGCGACAAACGACTCTTCGCCTGTCACTTACATATCTGACTCCCATTGTCCTTCTGGCTATCTACTTCATGTTCCAGTATGATGCCGTTGTCTCTGAGAGTGAACGTCTTCATCTCAAGGCAATGGCCGAAAGCCAGGCCAACACGCTTGATCTCTTCTTATCAGAAAGGCAAGTCAACCTCTCCAATGTGATTGATGATCCGACGTTCCCGACACAGCCAACTTCCGCTGATTTGGCCCGCAACCTGGAGGGGCTGCGCAGAATCAGCAACGCTTTTGTCGATATCGGCTTCTTCGATTCTTCCGGAGTACAGGTAACCTATGCCGGTCCCTTTGAATCTCTGGAGAGGCGGGATTACAGTTCAGAGGAATGGTACTCAACCCTGAGAGAACACACAGCCAGCTTTGTCATCACGGATATCTACCTTGGGTTCCGCCAGAGGCCGCATTTCACCATAGCTGTTAGCAGGGTCACCCAGCAGGGCCTGATTGTCCTACGAGCTACTCTTGATCCTCAGAAGATATATCAGTATTTGAGTTCGTTGGAAGGTTCCGGCGAAGTAGTTGCATACATTGTCAACTTGAACGGGACCTGCCAATTGGCGGCTGACGTTATCGCCAAACCACTAGACACCTGTTCTTTTGTTCCACCACGAACCCCGCGACAGGGATCGATCCGAGCCACCGTTAAAGGATCATCGGCAATATACGGCTACTCATGGTTGCACACGGTTGACTGGTCATTGATCGTTCGAAAACCTCCACAACACCACCAGAGTTTCTTCTCAAGTACTAACTTGAGAGTATTAGGCATCGCCACCATAATGGTCATCGTCGGTTTCATCGTCATAGTCAATCGGTCCCGGAAGCGGGTCGAGCTTCAAAGGGACTCCGACATCAGCAGGGTTCAGCTTGGTCATGCCGCCAAACTGGCATCTGTGGGTGAACTGGCGGCTGGAATAGCTCATGAAATAAACAACCCGCTCGCGTCCATCAACGAAGAGGCAGGGTTGATGAAAGATCTAATGGACCCGGCGTTCGGAACTCCCGTGGAACCGCATGAACTGGTTCACTATCTGGATTCCATTCAGGAGTCTGTTTTCAGATGTCGCGACATCACCCGCAAACTGCTGGGATTTGTTCGCAAAACAGATATCGAACTCAAGGAACAAGACATTCACAAATTGATCGACGAAGTTGTGGATGGGTTGTTAGGACACGAGATGGTGGTGTCTAACATTGAAGTAACAAGAGATTACGGTGAGGATGTTCCAAAGTTAGTTACCGATGGTAATCAACTGGAGCAAGTACTTCTGAACATACTCAACAATGCCCTGGATGCCATGGAGGATGAGCCTGGCAAAATAGCGATTGTCACCAGGCGCACCGATGACAAAGTCAGGATAAACCTGTCTGACACGGGCAAAGGGATGAACAGGGAACAGTTGGAACATATCTTCGTACCGTTCTATACTACCAAGGAAGTTGGGAAGGGAACCGGCCTCGGACTCTCGGTCAGTTACGGGATTGTGAGAGACCTTGGTGGGGAGATTGAGGTCCAGAGCAGCCCTGGACAAGGGAGCACCTTTACCCTGGTATTACCCATCCATCATGAAACCCCGATAGCCGAGAATTGAGAGGAAATCAGGAAATGAATGAACAGGTTGTCCAGATATGCTGCCGGAGGTCATCGTGGAAATAAAAAGTGTCAAAGAACTGATGGTGCCACGCGAAAAGTATGCGGTAGTGCGCCAGGATGCTACTCTGCTTGAGGCAATTCTGGCCATTGAGGAAGCTCAGAAACGGCGTGATCGGCGACAACAACCCTTTCGAGGTGTGCTGGTTGCCAACGAAGACGACAAGATCATTGGCAAATTCGGACAACTGGCTTTTCTGAAAGCACTGCAGCCTGAACGCGATTTCCTGCACGATACAAGCAAGCTCGCCAGTGCCGGTGTCAGCGAACAAATGATGTCCTCTGCGATGGATCATTCTCGGTTCTTCCATGACAGCCTGACTGACTTGTGTTTGCGAGCTTCCAACTTGAAGATCGAGAACGTGATGCATCCCCTCAGCGAGAGCATCGACGAAAACGTGTCTCTTGAAGAAGCAATTGCAAAGATTATCCAATGGGAGTGCCTGTCTGTTCTGGTAACCCGGAAATCCAGGGTGGTCGGGTTGCTGCGGCTTTCGGACTTGTGTCAGGAAATCGCTGAGTGTATGAAGGATCTCTCAAAATAGACAATATCGGTTTACCGGAGTTGATATATGCCTAAGATATTGCTGATTGACGATGAGGATAAGTTTCGCGCTTCTCTGGCAAAGCGCCTTAACTTGCACGGATATGATGCCGTCGAATTGAGTAGTGGGGAAGACGCCCTCAAGCTGGTTCGTAGTGACACTGACATAGATGTTGTTCTTTTGGATCGTAAGATGCCGGGCATGTCCGGTGAACAGGTTCTTGTAGAACTGAAGCTATACCGCCCCGAGCTTCAGATAATCATGTTGACAGGACATGGGACCATGAAATCGGCCATGGAAACAGGCCGACTCGACGCCTACACTTACCTGCAAAAGCCATACGAATTCGATAAGCTGATAGAAGTTATTGACACCGCCCGACAGGACAAAGTCCATGTGATGGCTCGTCACGAAATACCGCAAGTGACGAAAGGTTCTCTTTGGAACTGGCTTAAAGGGTCGCACAACTCACGGCCCGGAGTGATAATGCTGGGGCTCTTCTTGTTTGCTGCGATTGTCCTGGCGCCGCCGCCGGATCGGATGCTGGAATTGCTGTCGGCACCCAAGACAGGTGAGTTGACTGATGCCTGCATGGGCTACGCCGACTACCGGAAAATGGACGATGGCACGAACATCGCCAGCTACTATAGTCACAAGTACAAGCTTGATAAAACCGTCATCGATGATTCGGGTAATAAAGTCAAGCAGCCCTTGACACCGGACGATGCGGCTTTTCGAGCGAAAGTCATGCTGGGCACACTGGTGGTAGCAGCCCTTTTCTGGGCTACCGGCGCTATACCTGTTGGGATAACGGCTTTGCTGGTGGGTGTGTTCATGTACTTCCTCGGCGTGTTAAGACCGGATGACATTGCAAAGGGGTACTCCAAAGACGCCGTCATCTTCATCTTTGGTGTTCTGGCAATGTCCACCGCCATTACCAAGACTGGACTGGATCGACGGATCGGACTGCTGTTGCTGGGACCGGCGAAGAATCTGAAACTGCTCTTGTTCCTCTTTTTACCAATGCTGGGAGTGGCATGTTCATTTATTTCCGAGCATGCGCTCATTGCCTTCATCATGCCGCTTTTTATGATGGTCTATGCCTCTTCCGTACGCACTGCCGGTATCAAACAGGACAAAGCCCTGGCTGTGATGTTTGTACTCTCGCTGTGTTTTGTGGCCAACTGCGGTGGACCGGGTTCACCCGCGGCCGGTGGACGTAACGCCGTAATGCTCGGCATCCTTACAGATTACGGAGTACCTCCTACTTTTGGTGAATGGGTTCAATACGGCCTGCCCTTTGTTCCCGTCATGGCGCTGGTGATTGCTACCTATTTCTTCATTATGTTTCGCAAGAAACTGAAAGTCCGCAAGCTGAATGTGTCATCGCTCGTACACCAGGCATCGGAAAGAATCGGCCCGATGAATCGCAATGAGTATATCACTGCGATCGTCCTGGTCGGCTTGATTTTCCTGTGGATTACGACCAGTGACATTTTCGGAATGGGTGGTCCAATAATACTGTGCCTGGTTATTCTCAATTTTTTCCGTATCCTTCGCTGGCGCGATATTGCCCGAATCCCCTGGGATGTGGTAGCACTCTATGCAAGCGCCTGCGCCCTGGGAAAAGGACTGGCTGTCACTGGCGCAGCCCTGTTCCTTGCGGATAGTTTTACTTCAATATTGCCCGAGTTCTTCCGAAGTGGTGAAGGACTGGCCATAGCTACCAGCCTGTTTACCGGAGTAGCAACCAATTTCATGAGTGACGGCGCCACGGTGTCCGCTATCGGTCCGATCACGATCCCGATGGCCACTATTTCCGGGACCCACCCCTGGATGGTTGGTCTTGCTACGGCATTTTCATCATCATTTGCACACATGCTGATTATCGGAACTCCAAATAACGCTATAGCCTATGCCTTGGCCAAGGATCCTCACACGGGAGAACAGTTGGTGACTCTGGGTGACTTTCTCAAACATGGTTCCGTAATAGTCATTTTATCATTTGCAGTTCTCTGGTTCTGGACTTTTCTTGGATATTGGCGTTGGATTGGATTCTAGGATAGCAAAGGAAGGTTGGTATGTCCGACAAGATAAAGCTCCTTATTGTTGACGATGAAGTGAAGTTCCTGGAGTCAATTGCTAAGCGACTGGAAATGCGAGACTTCGACGTTACCAAGGCGACTAACGGTCAGGACGCCCTGGAAATTGCCGGCAGAGATAGATTCGACCTGGTGCTGTTGGATTTGAAAATGCCGGGGCTCAACGGTAAACAGGTACTGGAAATACTCAAGAAGGAACACAAGTTTCTCGAAGTCATTATTCTAACAGGACATGGATCTCTGGACTCTGCCGTGGAGTGCACCCGGCTCGGAGCCTTTGACTACCTGCCAAAGCCATATGAACTCGAAAGTCTCCTTGAGAAACTTCAGAAAGCATACCAGGTCAGGCTGCAAAAGAAATTCGAGGTGGATCAGGAGCGGTTGGAAAAAATCGGCAAGTTAGCTACTGGTCACAGCGCCCTGAGCATCCTGCGCGAACTGCGCAAACTTGACAACGAAGAGAAATAGACTGGTTTGTCGAGTAAGCAACGCTGAGGTTACGTTTAGTTCCCACAGCAAGTTGCGGGGCACCAGGGGATCCTGCCCCAACTCCCTTATGTAATCGTAGTCTCTCGATTTCTTTCTCTGACTGATGCAGCTAGTCCCGGCAGTGTTTATCGCCATGAAAGACAGAATGGTCATACGAATCGGCACCATAGAATCGTCAATACCGATGTGCAAACAAGATAGCTTCCGACAAAGCTCTGGCATAAAATCATCGGTTGTCCCACTTTAGCCAAGGTTATCCTTACCGATTCATTCATAATAAGCATGAAATCGATATGAATGGAGAATCAAGGAAAGAGAAACCGAAGAGCTTAACAGGCAACAAAAGCGGGAATACATGACCCAAAAGCCTGTTTCGTTAGACCCCAACAAGTGGCGACTTCGCCAAGAGTGATCCGATTCCTTTACTCGGGACAGAACGGCGGATTCGTCAAATCAGGAATTCACCTTGATCTTTCAACATTGCGTATGCATATAAACTTGTATATAGTCGTTTAGTAGGTAACCAATATGGAACAAATGAGAACAATGCAGTCTCTGAACATCAAAGACATTGTGCAGATGGTCTGGAAACGAAAGTGGCTTATTATTGTTCCGTGGATACTTACTTCTGTTATTGTCGTTGTCGGAGTAAGATTTCTAACACCAACATATCAGTCCTCGGCGATTATTCTGCTGGATCGTGAATTGAGACTTTCCAACGAGTTGCAGGTTCTCCTGGGCATGAGAACCAACTACCGGAATCAACACATAAGCCGCGAGGCATTACGAGGATATCACGATGAGATTATTTCCCGCTTGTATCTGTCTCAAGTGGCAGAACGTCTGAAACTCGATCAGGATCCCGAGATACAGACACAAGTACAGAATCTACTTGCAACTTCTACTCAGGGCCTGACCGCGGATCAGGCCATCCTGTATGTTCTTCAGGGACGGTTTGAGAAGACAATCTCTGTCCAGAGTGCTGGCATGGATCGAATCCAGATTACGGTGGAATCTACAAGCCCAACCGAAGCTCGAGATGTTGCCAATATACTCAGTGAACTGTTTGTCACAGAGCGCCTTAGACGGGACATAGCCACAGTTCGCTCATCTCAAGAATTTTCTGATGTTCAATTAGAAAAATACGAGAGAATGCTCCAAAATAAGATTGCTGAAAAGACAACACTTGAAACTACTCTCAGGCAAAACCAACTGGACGCCTCAGTAGTTTCAGAGACCAACCGCAATCAGATTCAATCAGGGATTGATCAGACACAGCGAGATATCGTGGACAACCAGAATCAGGAGCGAGAATTGCTCTCAAGCTTAAGTTCTCGTTACAGCGTCAGCACAGCGAATCTAGTTCTAAGAGAATCTGAGCAAGATCTGAGAACCAAGGCAACCCTCAAAACGGAATTGCAATCGTTGGGACGGATGATAACAAAGTATCCCTGGAGTGATCCCCAATTGCTCAACTGCCGTCTCAGACAGAATTCTCTTCTGGCCACGATTGAAACAAGAAACAAAAGGCTGGTCAGCGAACAGTTTTCTTCCCTCGACAACGAAGCAAGAGGGATGCTGTCAAGACTATTCACTGTTCGAGCAAATCTTGATTTCTTCGTATCCAAGATCAACTACCTGAAAGCCTCACTTGATGAACTAAGGGATTGGATCAACCGGCAGCCTGAGTACCAGGCGATGTTGGATGGCTTGAACCGAGAGATTGCTTCCTTCACCGACCTCCGTGATCGGTTCAAAAACCAGCAAGAGAGTTCTACCATTTCACAGGCGCTGCTGAAGGATGTATCATCAACGAAGTATCGCGTAGTTGAGCCTGCCGTATTGCCTCTGGCTCCGATACATCCGGACAAGATCAAGATCTCCGTGATGGGAATTCTGTTCGGATTGGTTATCGGATCAGCTGCGGTGATATTGGTAGAACTTCTTGATTCCTCTATCAAGAAACCGCAAGAGTTAGAGGAAGTTATTGGCTTACCTGTTATCGGCATCGTCCCAAAAGCCACGTTTCTCGCCCGTATCCAGAAGCAACAGTCCTGATCTTGAAACTGAAAAGGGTGATGGTCAGGAATGGCCAATCCTCTTGATGGCTGCAACGATCAGGATAGCTGTTTTACGACATCAGTAACCAGCATAGCATCATTCATGATGAAGAAATGAACGCACTTGACACCGCCTTCAAGCAGCTCCCGACACTGACGGACCGCCCATCGGATGCCGATTTCCTTGACGTGTTTGCGATTCTCGCTGATTTCATTAACCAGTTCCTCGGGAATACTGATGTGGAAGTTCTTCGGAAGGCTGGTTAGTTGGCGCATAGTGCTTAGAATCTTCAGGCCGGGGATAATCGGTACTTCAATGCCTGCTTTGCGGCATTTCTCAACAAATTTGAAATAACTTCCAGAATCGAAAAACATCTGGGTAACAATATAGTCCGCGCCAGCAGCGACTTTCTCCTTTAGGTGCATGATGTCATCTGTCAAATTGGGAGATTCAACGTGTTTTTCCGGATGCCCGGCTACTCCGATACACATCTCAATCGAATCAGGATTGGCAATCTCTTCAAGGTACTTCCCTTCCTTGAGGTCAGCCAACTGACGGACCAGGTCCGTCGAGTAGATATTGGTAGTGCGATTATCGCCGACCGGTTTGACATAGTTGGTGTCGTCACCTCTAATCACCAGCACATTGTGAATCCCCAGATAGCCAAGCTCAATCACGGCATCTTCTGTCTCTTCCCTGGTGAACCCACGGCAGAGCAGGTGAGGAACGGTGTCAATGTTATAGCGGTTCTGAATGATACCGCAGATACTCATCGTTCCGGGGCGTTTCCTGCGAATTCGTCGCCGGAGGGTGCCGTCCCCCAACTCCTCATAATACGCATTGGCGCAGTGACTGGTTACGTCGATGAACGGTGGATTATACGGCTGCAACTGTTCCACGATGTCGAGAATATCCCGGGCGCTTTTCCCTCGTTGCGGGGGAATGATTTCATAGCTGAACAGTGGATTCTGAGCTCGACTGAGATGTTCGGTTACATACATTCCGGTCATTCCCCGTTATCTGTTGACGTTCCGCCCCCTAGGTTCAATGGTTGCAGATTCTACAGGTGAATCTTTCACCGACGATTCATAACCCAGATGTGGGGCCAGCCAGCGTTCGGTTTCTTCTACGGACATCCCCTTACGCCCAGCGTATTCGGAGACCTGATCTCTGCCAATTTTGCCCAGGCCAAAATAGTGGGATTCGGGATGCGAAAAATAGCAACCGCATACCGACGCGGCCGGCTCCATAGCACAGTTCTCCGTCAGTCTAACACCGATATTTTTCTCGGCTTCCAGCAGGTCAAAAAGAACCTGTTTCTCGGTGTGGTCAGGACAGGCGGGGTATCCGGGAGCCGGGCGAATGCCGGTGTATTTCCGTTTGATACACTCTCCTTGTCCGAGCTCTTCGTCTTTGGCGTAGCCCCACAATTCGGTACGGACCCGTTCGTGCATCCTCTCTGCAAGTGCCTCTGCCAACCGATCCGCCAGGGCCTTGGACATTATACTGTTGTAGTCGTCATTATTGCGCTCGAACTGGAGAGCCAACTCTGCTGCGCCGATTCCAGCGGTAACAGCAAAAGCACCGACGTAGTCTGCTGTTTGTGTATCTTTGGGAGCCACGAAATCAGACAGGCAGGTATTGAACTTTCCGGGAGGTTTCTCTTTCTGCTGGCGAAGGCCGTGCAATACAGTCAGTACCGAAGAGCGGCTTTCATCGGCATAGATTTCAATGTCGTCTCCGGTGACGTTGGCTGGAAAAAGCCCGACAACTGCTGCCGCCTGCAATAGGCGTTCATCAATCATCTGTTTCAGCAACCGATTGGCGTCGGTCAGCAAAGTGTCGACTTCAATATCGGCATGGTCGTTTTCCATACGCCGGTATTTTCCCGGCAATTCCCAGGCCTTCAGCAACTGCTTCCAGTCGATGTATGGCACGAGTTCAGCCAGAGGGTAGTCTTTGTAGACGGTGATTCCCATGACATTGGGACGTGTCGGCTGGTAACTGGCCCAGTCAATGCTAATGCTGCGTCTGCGGGCCTCGGTCAGCGAGAGTATTCTGGCGGCCGCCGCGCGACCAGTGTGTTCCTGTCGCACGATTTCGTACTGGTCCTTCACACCTTTGACAAAGGTGGCATGCTGTTCTCTGCTTAGCAGCTTATTCACAGTGCTTACGCCGCGTGAGGCATCCGTCACATATACTGTTGGGCCATGGTACAAAGGATCGATCTTTACCGCCGTGTGAACGCGGGAAGTGGTCGCTCCTCCAATCAGGAGCGGAATGTCAAGCCCTTGTCGCTCCATCTCTCTGGCCACATGAATCATTTCCTCCAGCGATGGCGTTATCAAACCACTAAGGCCGATGACATCGACGTTTTCTTCTCGGGCGGTTTTGAGAATCTGGTTGGTGGGTACCATTACTCCCAGGTCAATGACCTCATAGTTATTACACTCCAGTACGATCGCAACGATGTTCTTGCCGATATCATGCACATCACCCTTTACTGTCGCCAGAAGAACCTTACCTCCTATCGACGCCTCCCCCTCTTCTCTCTCGGCTTTCAGGAACGGTTGCAGGACCGAAACGGCTTTTTTCATCACACGGGCGCTTCTCACCACCTGCGGCAGAAACATTCTGCCGGAGCTGAACAGGTCACCCACCTTGTTCATACCGTCCATGAGTGGTCCCTCAATGACCTGTAACGAATGCTCGCATTTCTGGCGAGCTTCCTCAGTATCTCGTTCGACATAACCGGTAAGCCCGTTTACCAGCGCGTATAGAAGCCGTTCTTCCACTGGTTTCTCTCGCCATGACAGGTCTTCGGTTTTCTTCCTGGCCGTACCTTTGGTTTTGGTGGCCAGTTCCGTGAGTCGAACGGTGGCATCCGCGTGTCGGTTTAGGATAACGTCCTCGACCGCCTGGCGCAGATCGGAGGGGATTTCGTTGTATACCACCAGTTGCCCGGCGTTGACAATTCCCATGTCCATACCAGCCTGGATAGCATGGTAAAGGAACACGGAGTGCATCGCCTCGCGAATGGTGTTGTTGCCCCTGAAGGAAAAGGACAGGTTGCTGAGGCCACCGCTGACCAGGGCGTGTGGCGAAGTCTCCTTAATTTTACGACAGGTCTCGAGAAAGGCTACGGCGTAGCTGTTGTGTTCTTCAATGCCCGTTGCAACAGCGAAAATGCCTGGGTCGAAAATAATATCCTGGGGAGCAAAGCCCACTTCCTCTGTGAGTATCTGGTACGATCTGGCACATATCCCTACTTTTCGTTCATAGGTATCAGCCTGACCTTTTTCGTCAAAAGCCATGACGATGGCTGCCGCGCCATACTGTCGAATGAGAGATGCTTTTCGTTTGAACTCGGCAGGACCGTCTTTCAGACTTATCGAATTCACGATCCCTTTGCCCTGAAGGCATTTCAACCCAGCTTCGATCACCTCCCAGTCGGATGAGTCTATCATCACAGGAACTCGACTGATCTCAGGATCGGAGGCTAGCAGGTTCAGAAAGAGCACCATCGCCCGCTTGGAATCAAGCATTGCCTCATCCATGTTGACGTCGATAATCTGCGCGCCGCTGTGTACTTGCTTCAGGGCAACTTCCAGAGTCTCCTCGTATCGCTCCTCTTTGATGAGACGGGCGAACTTCGCCGAACCGGTGACATTGGTTCGCTCACCAACATTTACAAACAGAGAGTCAGGGCGAATAACCAATGGTTCCAGCCCCGAGAGGCAACAATAGGGTTCTCTTGCCGTCGGCTTGCGGGGTGTCAGGCTGTCAACAGCGTGGACGATTGCTTTTATGTGTTCAGGTGTTGTACCGCAACAACCGCCGACAATATTAACCAAACCGTTGGAAGCAAATTCTCGCAGGATTCCCGCCATATGCTCCGGGGTGTCATCGTACTCTCCGAATTCATTGGGAAGACCGGCGTTGGGGTGGACGGACACCAGGGTATCTGCCACCCGTGATAGTTCTTCAACATGCGAACGAAGAGCTTCCGCGCCGAAAGCACAATTCAAACCTACGCAGAAAGGATCGCTATGGCTGATAGATATCCAGAACGCCTCGATTGTCTGACCGGAGAGAATGCGGCCGCTGGTGTCGGTGATAGTGCCCGATACCCAGATCGGGATATCAAGATTCCGCTCTTTCAGAATGTCTCGCAGGGCGAACAGTGCCGCTTTGGCGTTGAGCGTGTCAAAGACTGTCTCCAACAGCAATATGTCAACGCCGCCATCAATCAGAGCTCTCCCCTGTTCTCCATACGCCTCTCGCATGTCATCAAAAGTCACGCTTCGATAACCGGGCCTGTTGACATCGGGCGACATGGTGCAGGTCTGGCCGGTTGGGCCGAGACTACCAGCCACGAACCTGGTCTTGTCAGTGAACGAATCGGCAACACCACGGGCGAGCTGGGCAGCGGCAAGGTTCATCTCGTAGACATACTGATCAGTCCGGTAATCCGACTGAGACAGAGCCGTACCGTTGAAGGTGTTGGTGCTTACTATATCGGCTCCGGCGTCAAGATATGTCCGGTGGATTGCTTCGATGATGTCCGGCCTGGTAAGAGATAAGAGGTCGTTGTTCCCTTTCAGATCACACGGATGGCCAACAAAGCGATCACTTCGATAGTCGTTCTCTTGCAGTTCATATGCCTGGATCATCGTGCCCATGGCACCGTCCAGGACAAGAATACGGTCCGCGAGAATCTCTTTGAGGCTGTTGATCTTACTTGTCACCATGGCTTACCCATTATTTCGGCACATTCAAGAGTATTAGTATGGACAACCAGAACGAATCTGGCAATGAGAATGTTGTTTCCGAGCCGTGTGTGCGGTGCATACCGACAAGTAACCAGGAACGGGATTGAGTCTTCTGGCTTGACACTACCCTCCCTATTCCTGCAAAAGAAGAGCCCGCGAGACATTATGTCTCGCGGGCTTTGAATTATCGATCAGGCAACGATCTTAGTCATCGTCGCCGAGACCGTCGCAATGACCTGGACCAATGATGCCATTGTTGTAGTCATCAAAGGTGCTCTTCAGTTTATTGATCGCTTTCTTCTGCTTCCTGGACAGGTTGTCCCAGTCGCTACAGCTATAGTCAGTCAGGACTTGATCAGCGTCTGCAATCTCATCAGCCACTGCACCCAGATCAGCTCCATTGGCGCCATTGAGCTTGACTGCCAGGAATTGAGCCATCAGCTTGACAAGACCGTTGGACGGACCACCACAGTCCTTCTGACGAAGGATAGCGTAAGCCTCAGCGGCCGTGGTAACGTCGATGGAACCCAGCGAGATTGGCAGGAGATCCGTAACTACGTCGTCCTGTGGACCGAAGCCGGCGTGGTTCTTCCAGAAACCGATCGTAAGCGAGCAGCCTACCCATACCGGCCTATACAAACCGGCATCCCAGGTAGGATCGTGTTCACCCGGATCAAGAGTGGTGCAGGCGGCAATACCGGTTGAGGGATCAGCATCGCTATCGACGGCATCATCCGCACCCTGGTCCTGCGGGCTGAAGACGTAGCCTTCAGGAAGGACAAACACAATATTGTAGTCGCCCGGCTCCAGCTCATCAAAGAGATAGTAACCGTTGGCATCGGTATAAGTAGTGGCAACATAATCGGCACAGTCGTAGAGCATGACTTCGGCGTTCGGGTAACCGAATTCACCTTCATCCTGAATGCCATCATTGTCAGCATCGAGCCAGACAAAGTCACCAATCGAAGCCAGCTCGGGCCTTTCCGGAAGATCAAAACGGACAAGAGATTGTTTCTCAAGATCGGTGTCATTTCCCCAGCCAGCGTAAAGGCGAGGTGACCAACCATGGTTGGTGTTGGGCTCTGACGCCCAGATGTAGGCGTCAGCTTCGGCGATTATCTGCACGCACTCCGTGCCACCGGTGGTCGCGTAGCAGATCTCAAGCATCGGCTGAGAGGCTGCTTCCCGACTATGAAAGGAGCTGCGAGGGTACACCATGTCGGCATGCTTAAGAAGCAGACCAAAGTTATCATAATCACCAGCCAGCCAACCCTGGGTCAAAGAGGTCACATCAACAGTCTTCCAGCCGAGAACATCAGCGACAAAAGACGCCTCAGAAGGGGTCGCAAAGGCTCCCGCGAAGCTGTTGAAAGTTACTGCGTACTCGTCCCAATCGGAAGTGACCCGATGGACGGAGACATCGTTGCCGCTCGCAGTACTAACAAACAGGTACAGTGTAGCCGTCTGAACGTCGGCCCCAGCCACTAGGGCCGCAGAAGCCAGACTCAGATTGGCCGGGCCAGTTATATCCGGGTCTCCTTGTTGGGAGCAACCGAACGCGACTAATGCCACAACCGCGACCAGCAAAAGTAGTTTTGTGATTCTGAGCATATTGCTGCTCTCCTTTCATAAGTAAAAAGTATCTATATTCTAATCATGCAATTAGTTGCAAATCGTTGTGCAGGCCACGGCAACTTCAGCGCAACTCCTGGCACTTTGGAAGCCTTCCGGTCACTCAGTATCTGTTGTTTGTCCACTATTCAGCAAAGCCCGTGCCAATTCTTTGTGTGGACTAAATGGCTCTAATATCAGGATAATCAGATTGGTTCCTGAAAATTGCCAGGGCTCCAGTAGTACAACTTTGCTTTCGTGACACAGATTCTGGACATCACACTCAGCCAAGCGCTAGGCTGACAGGGCGAATTTGCAGCCCTCGCACGGTGTCAGTAAGACCTCGCCCCCGACCGCCTCTGTGATCCTCGGCCAACAAATTCCCCTGCAATAATTTAACACCTGTTCTATAATTCGGTGTATCTCAGAAGGTCACACGAGCAACTATTCGTCTTGGAAAAATCCGATGCACAGCGACGGATTACAGTTGATACGGCTGTACTTTGTGGCTGCAATGATCGTAGCCGGGTCAATCTCGCTGGCTGCGGGCCAGGCTATCGTCGTCGATCATAATTCGGTTGGCCAGTTTGAGTCGATCTCGGCAGCAACGTTCGATCAGATCAGAGCCAACTACAACTTCTTCTACGGCCGTGCTTCTCACGGCAGACAACTCATTGATGGTCAAGACATGCTGGCAGAAGAGAGCAGTACTTTTGCCCGTCTCGAACACTACAGAGTCAGCGCGGATTTGGGGTACTTGGGCAGCGTGGATTGGGTTGTCCCGATGCGTACGTATCTCGACTCTCACCCTGAGTGCAACCGTTTTTGAGCCGGAATCTGCCTCCTGCAGGCAGAGTACGCACCATTTGTCCCCAAGTCAACAACTACGAAGTGGCCGGGCTGATAGTGTTCTTAGTAGTGGTGAGAAACCCCTTCCACTTCTTTCACGTTGACACTAAATATGAATGTTGGCTACTTTAGTCGAATGAAATCGAAATTTGTCATGCAAGTGTTATTGTTGGCAGTTGCTGCTGCGGGGCTTTTGACCATTCTGGTCTGCGTCGAGTTGCCGAATGCCTACTTGTGGAAGGCAATATCCAATTTTGGGCACCTTCCGTTGTTCGGAGCGTTTTCCCTGGTTATGTTTGGTTTGTCCGTGTACATTCTTGGAAGCAGGGTGCGGAGGCGCCGGTCGCATTACATAATTGCGCTGGCAGCCACAGTCATAGTGGGAGGCGTTTCCGAATGCTTTCAGATTGCCGGTCCCCGTGACGCTGGCTTGTGGGACTTACTCCGAGACATAGGAGGGGGAATCTCATTTCTCTGTTTGTTCATGCTTGGTGACTCCGAAATGACGCTTCACATGGGAGACCGGATCCGCAAGTTCAGAGCTGTGGTGCTGTTCGTCGCTCTGGTGATAATAATTCCAGGGATTTTCCCGGTAGGCTATTGGGCTAGCGCTTATTGGCACAGGAGCAGTACTTTTCCGGCAATATGCGAGTTTGAATCGATGTGGGAGAGTCCGTTTCGAGAGGCGAGGAATGCGGAGTTGGCTGTGGTTGCCGCCCCGGCAGGTTGGCCGAGTTTAATCGGTAATCACGTGGCCAAGCTAACATTCCGGCCAGCGATCTATTCGGAGTTTGTCGTGCTGGAGACCTGTCCCGATTGGAGTAAGTTTGGCACGTTGGCCTTTGAAGTCTACTCGGAATTGCAAACAGCAGTCTTTGTATTCATGAGGCTGGAGGACGCGTACCACAACAACGAACCTGACGATAGATTCGATCGCAGAATCCAGGTGTCCCCAGGTCTCAATCGAATTTCTATTCCGCTGATTGATATCAGAAGGGCACCGATCGCTCGGGATATGGATATGGGTGCCATTCGGACGTTCAGCTTGTTCGTTCACAAGCCGGCGGATACATTTACACTCTACCTGGACAATTTCAGGCTGGAATAGGACCACAAAATCGGGGAAGTCCGGTGCTATGGGAGCACCCTGGGAAGGGCTGACAAATCTACCGTTTGACCACCAGCTTACCCTTGATATTGGTACCCTCAATAAACCATAGGTAGATGGCAGAGGCAACAGGATTGCCCGATTGATTGGTGCCGTTCCAGATAACTGTTCCGCCTGTGATACCGGTCCATCTTCTGACCACAGAGCCGGAGATAGACAACACCAAAAGGTTGGAATTATCGGGGATATTGGCGAATGTGACTCCCGCTGTTTCGGACGGCTGAAATGGATTGGGGTAGGTGTATGTGGACAATTGATCCACGTCCTCCTCAAATTCGAGCCTGAGATTGATGTGCGCCACAGCCGAATCGACATTTGACATCACAGACCAATTGTTCGCTTCATCGACGGCCTTGATGGCGAAATACCAGGTTCTTGTGGAGGAAATTCTATCTGTCTCAAATGACTGGGGGGTGCCCGCTACTTCTGGCACCGGACTGTCATCGAGACTGGTAGCAAAGTTCCAACTGGCTGAAGTGATCAACACGGTGTCGTAGCGAATGTCGTAGGCGGCAGCGGTGCCGCGGGAACCGTCATCGCCGGGTGCATGCCAGCTAATCACTACGGAAGCATCGGTGGCCTCAGTGATTGAGATTTGCCCCACTGAGGCCGAGCACAGAAGTGCCGATAGGATCGAAAACGCAATCCAGAAGCAGATAGTCCGCATCGGCGACCAGGTTCGTGAGAGAGAAGAATGATTAGGCATCTTGCTTATTCCAGTCTCCAGATTGTTCGAGTCAAATCGGTATATACACTCGAATGCCATAGTTATTGCCTCATGTTACCTGTTGCTGACACAGGCCCGCTCAATCCTACCAGTTCGGCCTGACCTGATCAACTAAGAGAAATGTCCACGGATCGGTCCACCCGCTGCTGCACGAGGGTTCGGACCGAACGTCCACTCTCCAGTAATACATTACGCCTGCCTGGCTGCCGGCCAGTCGAGAATCACCATATCCGGCCACTGCCAGAGAGTTTCCGCTGATCACCTCATCTATCTGACAGGCGTCAAATCCGGAATATCTGGAAACCTGGATCCTGTAGCTAAGGTTAGTGCCCGCGACTAGCTGCCAAGACAGGGTCAGAGTGTCTCGCGGCGAATCCCGAATTGTGTAAGTAGAACCGCTGGTCGGTGAGACAAGGGTTGTCTGGTCCGGCGGATCGCAGTTGACCGGTTCCTGTACTGCCCCATATAATCTCCACGTCTCGTCACCATAGGACCGGTCCATCTCAGGCGGAACACCCGACCGTGTGAAATCACCAGCCGCAGCGTCGTCAAAGCCAGGGTTTACATCATCTGAACCATGCACATCAAACCCTATCCCCTGCCATTGGGCGAAAGTGTAGGTTGTACCGTCAGACTCCCAATCATTTGAACCAGAAGCGGCATAATACATATTGGAATCCACATCGACCCAAAAGTCTGCGCTATCGAAAGATACAATCTCAAACCCAGTTGTTCGATACATGACGTTGTATTTGAACTCGTTATGTCTATAAGGCCATGAATAGTCCGATTGACCAGCCTCGCAGAGCATCGGGTGTGTCCCTTCGTAGAACGTATTATTATAAATCTTGTGATACCCCGCCCCGGATACCCCGGCAGCCGAGTATTCCATGTACACACCCCTCTTGTCCCCCGCAGTGGCTGTATTATGAAAGATGTTGCCATAGATTGCAAAATGGTGTGACCCAGACCTCATATGTATCAAGGCATCGGAATCACATTTGAAAGTGTTGAACCGAATGGTGTCATATGTCGCCCCGCCATCATCACCATCGTATATGACCTTAAACTTTAGTGCGCCATCGTCTCTTAAGTGTCCCCAGAATATATTTGAATCAATCGTGCTAAACCGCAGGCTGTAAAAATTCATCCCAGCACCGTTATATGATTTGGATTGCTGGGGTAGGGTTGCTTGGAGAGTGTAGTTCATTCCCACAGAACACGCCACGATGTGATTATAGTCACATCCATCTAAGTTTCCCGACCCCGAGGGGTCATATTCAGTGCATCGGCCGACATAGATCAGTGAGGCATTGTTACCCCCCGACCCGGTATTACACCCGAAATAGCAATGACTGATAATGCAAGAATCCCACCCTAACTCATCTCGTCCGGTTCCACAGTCCGTAAGCTGGAATTGATATGAGTACTTGAACCCAAGCCCTATTAGCGTCGTGTTGTCCTGGCCCCTATATAGGTTGGTGCCATCATTCATACAACGCCATACACACGTTCGTTGGCCAATCTCCATTTGATGATTGTCTGGGTCGTCCCCGCCATAAACATAAGCAATAATATGATTGTTACCATACCACGATTCACCGGGAGCATTTACATCGGCTGAATCTGCTTGTCTAAATAAAATAGAATCACCCTGCCAAATCCCAACGTAGCTATTCATTACGGTTGGAACATAATCACAGATATAAACATTTGTTGCGCCTATCCGTGTCCAGGTATGAAGACTATCAGAGCCGTATATCCAAGCCACACGGGAATCATAAGTCCCAACTGACCATGCCGAATCCATGTAGCAGGTCTTGGCTGTTCCCGTACCACCCATCATATAAAGTTCCTCGCGCCAGATACCAGCCCCGATGATGACTGTATCGCCGCTCCTAAACACAGAAGGATCGTTTACATTGGTAAGAGTCAGCCACGCCTGATTCCACGAAGTACCGGCGTTGCCGTCACTTCCGGTTTTGGATACATGATATCGTGTGGCGGCATCAGCCCCAGCGTACAAGCCAAGGATAAAAACGCCCGCAGTCAAGATCCGTTTCATCATTGAGAAGTTCCTCATATTAAGAACACCAACATCTGCTTATATACTAACCATATCGGTTTCCAGACGCAAGATTGATACTAACCACACCGGTTTCCAGATGCAAGATTGACGCCAACCGAGCCAATTATTTGTTCCGTATCTTCTTGTTTGGCAAGCTGTTATGCACCGCCCCCGGCCCGAGGTCTTCCCTCCGATGAAAGGAACTGTTCATATGTTGCGATTTGTACCGTAAATGGACAAAATTGAGCGTGGTTTTGGATGGGGAAAACAGCCAATAACGAGGTGGGTTTACTTCAAAAAAACTTGCAAATCTCGATTCGTTCGCTTTCCTTCTTTTACACAAGATGGACAGATGACCTCAGGAGATGCACTCGACAGTTGAATGGTCGCTCTCGTCAGCGGTAATGACAATGCCAATTCCTTGAAAGGTTTTAGATTATGCTCCTTAAAGCAAGCTTCGCAACTCAAAACGCACCTTTTGAGCAGATTAAGCCGACTCCTCACGCAAAGTGCTTTCCAAATGACACGGAGACAGAGCTTATAGGCAGGTTTGAGGGGCAACAGATATATGCATCAGGAACTCGCGAATTCCTAAAAGAAATAACCGATGCTGTGAAGCAAGATCGACAGCTCATCGATGATGGGATGCTCGACACCAAATTCAACAATCCTGGGTTGCTGATCATTTGCGATTATGGAAAACGCATTATCTATATGCAAAGCGATCTGATTGGTCTGTTTCCAGCTTTTTGGGGGACGAGTGAAGATGGATTTGTAATTTCCGACAGCATCCCACAACTGCAGGCCGTCATAAGAGGGGACACGGACGATGTTGCTGTGGCGGAGATAATAAGCAAGGATTATACGGTCGGCACGCGGACTCTGTTCAAGGGTATCAATCGCGTGAGGCCCGGGGAGTCACTCCTTTTTGACCTCGGATCGAGGAAAGTCAGATCAGTAGACAAGAGTCAACTCTGGACACCGGGCGACTCTTCCTCAATGCAGTCGTTGATACAAACCGGCGCTGAGTTGCTGGTTGAAGCGTGCCGACCGATGACCGGTACAATGTTGATGATGTCCGCCGGATGGGACTCTAAGACGCTTCTGGCGGGAGCATTTGCGGCGGGAGTCGCGGATACGATCCACCTTTACTACCACGGAGCCGTGGACAGCCGTGAAGCGCGGCTGATACGTGCCCAGGCCGACCGCTTCGGATTGCAACTCACGATGAAAGGGTTAGATCCATCCCTGTTCGACCATGGGTTTCTTCAGAGCAGTTTCGAGCGTTATTCCGATGTCATGAATCCGCATTGGCATAGTGCGGCTCTTTTTTCGGCCCGTGTGAACCCGGAAGTGCAATCCGTTTCCGCAGGTATCCATGGGGAAATTATAGGAGGGCACGACGGCCCGCCGGATTTTTTGTCCGGTTGGCGCAAGTCCGCCTCCGTTTTTTGCTACCTTACCGGAGTACCGATATTGAGGGGGCCGCACCCCTCCGGCAAAGAGATCAGCCCCCGGGACTCAGTGGGCAATCTGAAGCTGTATCATCGGGGCAAGCCCTGGTATATGTGCGAAGATGTCTGGAGAGACAGGTTTGAGGGTATTCACGCCCAGGTCGACCGGGACATCGAAGCCTGTGTTGACCGCTACATCGCCCGGGGAACAGTCTGGCCGGAGGCCGTGGTGGAGGCATTTGACGTCGAAAATCGCCTCAATCAGATTACCTCGGATCAGCTCCGTTCAGCAGCTACCTTCAAACCGCTTCTGGCTCCGTTTGCCAACCGACAACTCATGGAATTCTCCTGCGGCGTTCCCTACGAGAAGAAGGTTCATCGTACCTTGAATCAGAAGGTGGTTGAGAAGCTGTTCCCGGAGTTGCTGGAATATCCGACGGCCGCCGTGCTGTGCAAGTCCGGTCGCCCAATCCTTGTACAGGAAGTCACGCGAGCCATCAGAAAGGCTACTGAAGATGGACGATGGTGGATGTACAGGACAACAAACGGTAAAGTTTCAGCGCCAAACTTCGGCTGGCCCAATTTCCAGTTTCTTCAGCATTCAACGGCTATGAGGGATATGGTAAATGATCTGAAATCACCCTTATGGGATAAAGAGAAGATGGCGACGTTCATAGATAATTGGGGATACAGAAATTACCATGGACTTCAAGGCGTCATGATGAAAGTCAAGACCTTGGATCTTTTTGGGGTTTCATAACAACTTACAGTTAGACCCAGGGCTGTTTGCGTTACTGATCAGATTAGTCGCTTTTGGGCGGTTCAATGTAATCAGGATCGAACTCCGGGACGAAATACCGCAGTTTGCCACTACGATCAGCGGG
>QNAF01000008.1 GCA_003641405.1 Candidatus Zixiibacteriota bacterium
GATTCCTGGGTGCACCAGCATGATATGGAGAATGCTACCGAAAAGGGGATCCGGCTCGTCCGAGCGGGAGTCGCCAAATGCATCCTGTCGGAACCTCTGCAAACATTGAGAATCAAGACCACGCCAAAAGTCCTCATCATTGGTGCGGGAGTGGCCGGGCTTCGCGCCGCGTTGTCTCTTTCCGATATGGGCTTCGCGGTTTTCGTCATCGAAAAAGAGAAGGAAGTTGGGGGATGGACAGGAAAGTTCGGCAGCATGTTTCCTAACGATCGTAAGGGTGGCAATCTCATTGGGGGTCTTTACGATAGTGCGAAGAAACGGGACAATATCACTGTTTTCACCGGTGCGGAGCTGACTGAAAAAAACGGCAATGTCGGTGATTTCACGGTAGCAGTCCAGGTTGGCGAGCAAGAGACTGTTACGCTTAATGTTGGAACGATCGTTGTTGCGACAGGTTTTGATTCCTACCAACCATCTGAGGGCGAGTTCGGCTATGGACAGACCGGCGTTGTCACACTACCGGAATTCAAGCAGCTACTGGATAACTCGAATGGGTCTCTTACATACCAGGGGCGAGCGGTAAAAGACATAGCCTATATCTACTGTGTTGGCAGTCGGCAATCGAGGGAGATGGAGAAACCAAATCTCTATTGCTCTCGCTACTGCTGCACCGCGGCTGTACACACTTCCCTTGGCGTCCACGCGAAGGATGCAGTAACTCACCAGTTTCATCTCTATCGTGATATGCGGACGTATGGGAAGTACGAATTGCTGTATCTGGATGCCCTTAACAACGGCTCGGCATTCATTAAATACGCCGATGACGATCCGCCGACCATAGAAAATACGGGCGATAAACTGCGTATTACGGTGCGTGACCAGCTCACTCAGGGAGAGGAATTCGACATTGATGTTGATCTGCTGGTTTTGGTGACCGGTATGGTGCCTCGAGAAAACAAGAAACTCGTCGATATCCTCAAGCTTCCAATTGGCATGGATGGCTTCTTCAATGAAATCCATCCCAAGCTCAGGCCGGTCGAAACGGTCATAGACGGCGTATTCATCGCCGGAGCGTCACAGGGTCCCAAGACCCTCGCCGAAAGTGTGGCGTCATCATTGGCAGCGGTTTCAAAGAGTGCTGCACTCTTGATGAAAGGGTACGTCGATCTTGAACCGCTTATCGCCAAAATCAACAGCGATAAGTGCGTCTGGTGCGATGAATGCACGAAAGCATGCCCGTATGATGCCATTGAGAAAGTATCTGTAAATGGCAAAGAAGTTGCGCAGATTATCCCTGCCCTGTGTAAAGGCGGTGGGGCATGTGTGCCAAGGTGCCCTCAGGACGCAATCGATGTTGAGGGGTACACTGATGTTCAGATAATCGCGACTATCGATTCTCTAATCAAAGAGGTTGGCTAATGAAGGATCGAATTGAGCGGGACACCGCCGAGGTGATGAGAGATGAAATGGTGATGAAAGACAAGATTCTCTCACTCCTGGGTAAGGACGCCAGGACAGTCCCGGAGGTGGCCGCAGCACTTGAGTGTTCAACTGACGATGTCATGCTCTGGATAATGGCGATGTGGAGATATGGATCCCTTGAAGAAGTTAGTAAACCAAATGACGAGGGATACTACAAGTACCAGCCCGTTGTGTAAGGAAAAGCTATGGCCGTTGTAAATACGAAGTTTATCGACGATATAAGCGCTTCAGGATCATTCAATGCTGCCGCCTGTATGAATTGCGGGGTTTGTACGGCCGTCTGTCCCATGGGTCAGGATTTGTTGCCGAGACAGCTATTTCGATACGCGGTCATTGGTGTTGAAGAGAAGATTCTGGAACATCAGGAAACCATCTTCTCCTGTCTGATGTGCAGAATGTGTGAGCAAAACTGTCCTGCTGGTGTCAAGATCACGGAGAATGTGCGAACACTGCGCGGCTACATCAACCGAACCGTATTTGGGTTATCGAGGGTTTAAACTATGGCATTACCTACCAAACACGTCTTAGGAATACTGGTGGACAACCTTTTGAAGCGAGGTAGCGTGCTGAAGCTATCCCCTCGCACCACAGTGAGATGGGCGCAGGGATTGGATATACCGAGAGGTGGCAAGACTGTCATCTACACTGGCCACATGTATCAACTAATTCCGGCTATTTCTGCCCTGGCAACCAAGATGGCGTTTTTCGAAAACTCCTGGATAACGAAGTTCTTCGGTTTAGGGCGGTTTGCCAACAAGTTCATTAACCTGGCATGGTTTATGGCTCAGACTGATCCCCAAGAGACGGAGCACTACAACAACATCCTGCGGAACATCACGCAGTTACTTCAAGCAGCCAAAATCGATTTCGGATATCTCTACGAAGAAGAAATGTACTCGGGAGCTCTTGTCCACGACGAGGGTGTCGATGACGCTTTCGAGCAGCACGCCCAGCGTGTAGTTGAGGTCTTCAGGCGCAACGGAGTCAGGTCCGTTATCACAGTCGATCCTCACACTACAAACATGCTTCGAAGTGTTTATCCGAAGTATTGCAAGAACTATGAATTGGAGGTCAAAAGCTACCTCGAGGTGTTGGCTGAGAGCAATGTCGAGGCGTTGCGACCCTTAAATCTGGATGTGACGATTCATGATTCCTGCGTGTATGCTCGTTACGAAGATGTTGTCATGGAACCACGACAATTGCTCACTAAGGCGGGGGCAGCGATTATCGAACCGGAAAACGCAGGAAAGCTGACGCATTGCTGCGGCGGACCGATAGAATCATTCTTCCCCGGCAAAGCGCAGGCGATTGCCGCCAAGAGGATGGAGCAGCTCGCAGCTACCGGAGGTAATATTGTCGCCATGTGCCCGATCTGCCTGGTAAATCTCAAGCATGCGGCAAAGAGTATGAATACTGATGTAATGGACATTTCTGATTACCTTGTGGAGGCTTATTGTGGCACTGATTTGCCTGGCTCTCCACATGCTGTACATAACTCGGACCAGTACAATGAGGTTGTTACCCATGGATGAAGTAAAAGTCGAGAAAATAGTCATTATCGCCACTCACGGGGGTGAGGATCCTGAGAGGGCGAGTCTGCCATTCGTTCTGGCTAACGCGTCGCTCGCCATGGATACTCATGCAGTGGTGATCCTTCAGGGAACCGCTGTAACCCTGGCCAAAAAAGGCTGTTATGAACATGTATTCGCAGCTGGTCTGCCACCCTTGAAAGACCTGGTTGATTCCTTTATTGAACTGGGAGGAACTCTTCTGATCTGCAGTCCCTGTATTCAGGAACGGCATATTACCCCTGATATGCTGGTAGAGACAGTGCGACCAATCAAGGCGGCAAGGGTTGTTATGGAGCTTCTTGAGGCAAGTGCCACGCTAAGCTATTAAGAGTAAAGGAGAACAAATATGTTCGCTATAGCCATATCACGAGGTTCGCTTAGTGCTGCCTCCAAACTGGCAGAGGGGCTTAAGGAAAAATTGGGGGGCACTATCGTCACCCGTGAGGAAGTAGTCAGAGCGGCAAGAAGCTATGGGTTGGGAAAAACCGGCCTCCGCGAAGAACACATCCTTAAACAACATGTACCCGGCTTTTGGGAACGGTACTCTGACGCGAGAAGACACTATCTTGCTTGCTTCAGGGCCGCTTTACTTGATTTTGTGCTCAAGGAACCAATCATCTATCATGGCAATCTAGCCCACATACTCCTCAATGATGTTCCGTTCGTTCTGCGTGTCAGGGTAAATGCCCCGGTTGAGAATCGGGCGAAGATACTGGTGGATAAACAAGGATTGTCGGAAACAGATGCTATCGAGACGGTTAAGGAAATGGATCAGCAAAGGATGCGCTGGACGCAGTTTCTCTACGATGTAGATACTAGAGATCCAGTCTTGTTCGACATTGTTCTGAATCTGCAAAGGATGACCATTGACGATGCCGTTGACCTGACGGTATCCGAGGTGAAGAAAGATCCGTTCCAGCCCACTGAGAAATCCCTGAAGATAGTCCGCGATTTGCACCTTGCATCGGTAGCAGAGATCGCCCTGATGCACTCTACCGATACTTATGGCCTGGATCTTAAGGTGCGTGCAGATGAACGCACGGGAGAGGTGGTGATCGTCAGAGGCCCGGTGCTGGAAGAGGGTGCGGTATCGGACGACATAATACGAACCGCCCTGAGGAGTGTGAAGAAGGTAAGAGAGGTCAGGATCGAACAGGATCGAAGGATCACCTGACTGGCAACAAAGCAACAACAATCGACCCCACGGGCTGCTCAGAACTTGCCCCAAGTGCTGAATCGTCGTATTGTATCTTTGCCGACTGAAGCATTGACTGAATACAGGTACTGGCCAAATGGAACACAAGCCGGATGAGTGTCATTGTGACATGCTTACCGCCGTCGTAGACAGTATATCGGACGGTGTTCTCGCTGTTGATCTGGACAGACGCATAACGTTCATGAATCGGGCAGCCGAACGAATCACAGGTTTCTCCCAGCAGGATGCATTTGGTAAACATTGCTGGGAGGTCTTTCACACCAACGTTTGCAAAGACAGTTGCCCACTTAAGCGGGCTATGAACGGTACCGCATCGACTGTCAATAGACCAGTGTGTATCACCAATAGACGGGGAAAGGGTGTCCCAGTAAGCATCTCGGCAACGCTGTTAAGGGATGCTCAGGGTACGGTAATTGGTGGCGTAGAAACTCTCCGCGATCTCGACTTAATCAGGCAACTGCACAAGGAGCACGAATCACAGTACGTTTTTGAGGATATGATAAGCCGCAGTAAGAAGATGCGCGAACTCTTCGAAATCCTTCCGGCCATAGCCGAGAGCGAAAGCACGGTTCTCATTGAGGGTGAAAGCGGAACCGGAAAAGAGCTTATCGCCAGAGCGATCCACAGCCTCAGTCCTCGGAAAGATGGACCTTTTGTCGCACTGAACTGCGGAGCCCTCCCTGACAACCTCCTTGAGTCGGAACTTTTTGGCTACGTAGCGGGCGCCTTTACTGATGCGAAGAAGGACAAAAAGGGTCGGTTTGCGATCGCCAAAGGGGGTACCCTGCTTCTGGACGAGATTGGTGATGTGTCTCAAGCTATGCAGGTCAGATTACTACGCGTGCTTCAAGAGAAGATCTATGAACCGCTCGGCGGAACTGTATCTGTGCCGGCTGACGTTCGAGTGATTGCGGCAACAAACAAGCGGTTGGATCAGCTTGTAGAGGCGAACAAGTTCCGTAATGACTTGTACTATCGCATTAACGTCATGCGCGTGCAACTCCCGTCACTCCAAGATAGGAAAGAAGATATCCCCCTATTGGTGGATCATTTTATCGATCGGTTCAATCGTCTTCGCCAAAAGAACGTGCCGGGATTTTCACCGCCAGCTTTGAGCCTTCTCCTCAACCATAGTTTTCCTGGAAATGTACGCGAGCTCGAGAACATCATTGAACATGCATCGGTGCTATGCGGTGGCGGAATAATACGGCCTGAACATCTACCGGAGTATCTGCACGGTGAAAGACCGATCCCCGCGGTTGAGATTGCAGGCACGTTTGCCGAGATGGAAACCCTATTCCTGGTTGGGGCTCTCAAGAGAAACAATTGGTCCCGCAAAGACACGGCTGCGGAGATCGGTATCAATCCCTCCACATTATTCAGGAAAATCAAAAAGCTTGGTTTGAAGCTCCCCAAAGATCAAGACTAAGCAATATACCCTGTAAACCCAGTCGTGCGAGTTCGCATGACCGCCCGTTTTCTGTCGTGCGCATATGCACGAGCACTGTTCGCAGCTTCACCTATCCAACACCTGAACATCTTCCTTTCGCACCCCTTATTCTATTGTGGTACAACAGTTTATTCGAACGCAGAGCATTCTTTCGGCGTTTTGGCACACGGTATGCAATTGACGAAAGCAAGAGAGTATTGAAGAAGGAGTCAGAAATGATAGGACTTGATCGATTGATGGAAATCGAGGGAGTTGTTGCTGCAGGACAATTCTCCGAGGATGGCAAGGTCATTCGAAAAGTGGGTGAGTTGCCTGAAGACTTGATGGAAAGCGCTGAACTCTGTGTCCACCAGAACCAGGTGTCCAGCGACTTCTTGAACTCGCTAAATAAACAAATGACGCGAGAGTACGGATCGCTGGTTGGTTGGACGGTTTGGGGAAGCAAGTACTCAGTGGTTGTGGTAGGAAATACGCGCGTCTTTGTTGAGACCAATCGTGGTGACTATAACCAACTGATGATTGATTTAGCCGGATCAGAAGCGACTGGCCCTCGCCCCAGGAACTATTAGAGAAACTCGAAAATGATTTTGCTCGAACATACAATGAAACCACTAATGGAGGTAAGTATCATGGAAAGCGGAAACAAAGAAGAACTGGAATTGGGTCAAGGTGTGTACCATCCCAGCGCTCGGCCTATGAAGGTACTCGTTGATGACAAGGGTGTCATGTACCTGTGTGACAAGGACATCGACCCCGACAAGCCACTAAAGGAGCAGGCTTGCTGGACATGTGACAAGGTGCTCTTCACTCGCGGCGGGTGAGTCACAGAATGTAGCAACTGAAAGTGCATTCCACCTTGCGTTGTGCACACGAATCACTCAGAACAGCCACCCTATGTACCAATACGTCGGGTGGCTGTCGAAAGATTTCATCATGGGTTTTCTTGATAAGCTGTTTAATCGCCCTCCTAAATCTGCCATGAATCTTGGGCGTAATAGTCTCTGTTGGTGTGGCAGCGGTAAGAAGTATAAGAAATGTCACTATACATCGGATCAGAAATACTTCAATGCCAAGATAATGAATGCTGCCTGCAAGACTTCCGGGTGACGGAAATAGTCGAGGTGAGTTTCACCTCTGGCATGCTGCTCCTTTGCGGGCAGAAGGTTAGTCCCGATGACGGCAAGAGTTGAGCCATTTGAAAGGCATACATCGAAATATGAGGATTGGCTTGCCATAAACGGAGTCTTGGCGCGTTGTCCTCTCCAGAAGGAATGGCAGAACCGCCAAGGAGTTCTACCCGGCTGGAGCTGGCAGTAGGTCTGACGGTCTACTATGCAGGCTGCGTAATGTGATTGTAGGTAGATAGCCATGGAAGAGAAACAGCAGGAAAAGCGCAGATTCACTTACGGACCGGTTCCGTCCCGACGACTGGGCCGCTCTCTGGGCGTCAGTCCGATACCACCCAAGACGTGCTCATATACATGTGTTTATTGCCAGTTAGGAAAAACCACTAACCTGACAAGTACTCGTCAGAGTTTCTACAAGAAGGAGATATCCTCAATGAGATTCTCGCACGAGGCAAAGACTCGCGTTTTGATTACGTCACTTTCGTTGGAGATGGGGAGCCTACCCTCTGTAAAGATCTGGACTGGCTGATTAAGCAAACGAAGAAACACCTGCGAGCGCGAACGGCCATAATTACTAATGGTTCCTTGTTATTCCATGAAGATGTCAGGTCGAATCTTAAGCACGCCGATGTGGTTATGCCTACCCTTGATGCAGGAAATGAGAAGACTTTCAGGGCCATCAACAGGCCGCATCGCGGCATCACATTTGAGATGATGCTACAGGGGTTGACAGATTTCCGTCATGAGTACTCCGGGCAAATGTGGCTGGAAGTAATGTTGGTCAAGGATGTCAATGACAGTGAAAAGGAGTTACTGAGCATCAAGTCGGCAGTTGACGCCATCGAACCGGACAGAGTGTATATCGTCACGCCGATTCGACCGCCGGCAGAATCCTGGGTAGAACCGCCGGTACCCGAGACAATTCTTATGGCTCAGGAGTTAATCGGGAAAGCCATACCCATAGTTAGCCTGGAGTCCGGCCAGTTCGGTTTAAGGGATTCTGGTGACGCCCGACAGGCGATCATGGAAATTGGCTCGCGACACCCTCTGCGCCAGGATCAGGCCGCTGAGATTGAGGATGCACTTGGTGTTTCTGGAACAATCGATAGAATGCTTCGTGACGGAGAGCTGATCAGAACAGAATATGGGGGCGCAATATATATGCTCCCAGTGCATTTCGTAAGAGGACAAAGTTATCACGGTAAGGAAAGGAGACAGCGACCATGAATGCGATAAGCGTAAACGTGAATGATATGAAATGGTCTGGAGCCTCAGGGTATCCAACCGGAACTGAGGAAAAAGTGCTTAGTATGGGCGGCGGCATCGCACCCCGGACGACACTACTTAGACTCCCGCCCGGATGGAAAATGGACAGTCACTCTCACCGGTTCACAGAACTCCATTACGTGCTGGAGGGCCAGGTCGAGAGTCAGGGACAGAAATACCCGGTCGGGACCTTTCGGGTAATCCCGAAAGGGGTTGACCACGGCCCATTTGGCTCGGAGGCAGGTGCCATCGTACTGGTTGTCTGGTGCTCATTGGCAGAAGAGGCCGATTAAAAAGGTCTAAGTGGCAACTCAAGTCCGTCCTGATACAGCTCATTTGCTCTGAACGGTTCAGTGATTCTCGTCGAATCAAAACCTGATCGGTTTTGACCCGACCCGCAGTGGACAGTTTTAGTCCGACCGGTGGCAACAGTAGTATCAGCACATCAATACGCCAAGTTCAGGAGCGGCGTGGGACAACTGAAAGATGATCGAAATGTTACGCACCGCCGTCTTGTAGGGAAGGATTAACAACTCCGAGAGTGCCTGCAATTCTGCCAGATCAGTAGGGCGGGTCCGTCTTCGAACCCGCCAATTATCATCAGTAGTTATCCGTCCCGTCACAATTCTTCAGGTAATGTGACGGAGCTATAAACAGAGCGTCAATCAACAACGAAAGATCAGCACCGTCAATCGTCATCGGATCCGTAACTGGTCGCTCACTGGTGAAATCAACATCAGCTTCGTCGAGACAGATACCGTTCCAGCCATTCGTAGGATCAATGAACAACCCGTTGATCATTGCAGATAGGTCAGCGCCATCGTAGTTGAAGCCGAGGTCGCCGCCGCCTTGATCAAGATCACCCACGCTGGGAGTAATACAGCATGTACTGAACTCAACAATGTAGGCGGCAAATGTGTTAGAGAAGTCTGACCAGGAGCCTCCGTCATGAGTACGGAAACGCCAGTAGAAAACCGAGTCCACACCTAACGGCGCTGGTGGAGTGTATTGGGGACTGGCAAGGTCACTCACATCGTACAGTGGCTCGCTTAAGTCATGATAGCGACTGAGTTGGAAGTTATATGTATCCGGAAGTCTTCCTTTAAGTACCAGGCCACTCCAGTCGAAAGTTGGTTGCTGATTACCGGTGGGCACACCATTACCCGGAGATATTGATGAGATTTCTTCAAGGGTGTAACAAAACGTGATAACGTCTCGCGAATCTCCCTTACTGAACTTGGGTAACAGTGAATAGTCATTGAAAATCATGGCCTCCTGGGTTCCGTTCACACCAATCCCCATGGAAACCCCGGCACCCGGGGGTGCATCGGGACGCAGCGAAATGTCAATACAATACTCTCCGTACTGCACGTTGTAATCAAACGCCCTTTCATCCAGATCCCCGTCCGTATTAGCGTCGAAACGCATGTAATTCGATCCCGCCACCGTGCGAACCTGCTCGGAGATCAGGTAGCCTGTCGGGTTAGTAACTTCGACACTGGTGTAGGAATATCCTGTCGTGCGCATTTCGTCGGCAATCACAGGAGCAGCAGGCATCTGGCTGTAGGCAAGCCTGAGAGGCAACCCGCCGGTAACGAACTTACCGGTGGCGAAATCCGGATTGCCGTCCCTGTCAAAGTCACCGGTCGCAAGCGGCACTACCACGTAATCAACGCCCCAGGGAATCATCAGAGGATCGGAAAAAGCACCGGTACCATCGCCAAGATAGATCTCCATCCTCACCTTAACAGTGTTGCTAAGCACGATATCGAGTTCATGATTGCGGTCAACATCAGTCACGACCAGGTTGTGTGAGATGCCGTCTACGTCTATCCTGTGGACTCGGTCCACACCACCGCTTCCATCTCCAAAGACGATTGTAATCTCACTACTGTCGGAACTTCCCGCTCGATACGATACACCGGCAAAGTCTATATTGTGATCATGGTCAAAGTCGGCAAGGCCACTCGCAGATGATACCGAGTAGGAATTCGACGTAGTTGGCACTGAGCCGGTCTTGAAGAAGTCCCCAAAGCCATCGTTGGTGTAGATGGCCAGTTCCTGAAACTCCGCGGTCACAAGATCGTCAATTCCATCGCCGTTGAAATCCCCCACATCGGCGCCCCAGAAAGTGGGTGCGAATAATCCGGGGTAGAGATCACCAGTACCATAGCCGACATAGGAACTTTCGTCAGTTATCACATCAAGAAATCGATCGTCATTGAAGTAACCTGTGACAATGGCGCTAACCTCCTGTGGGAAAGGCAGGGTGTAACAGGTATTAACTGAGAAGGATCTTCCTCCATTGTTCAGCAATACACACACACCATTCGACAGATCCCGAACCAGAATATCCATGAGCGTGTCCGTGTCTATATAGTCAAGCGCAATTGCCCCCGCCCCACCCGCGGTTCCGTACATGACTGGTTGTTCGAAACTGCCCTGGCCGTCTCCGTACGCCACAAGGACTCCATCATTTCCGCTACTGCCGTCGCCTGTCCAGACGAGATCGGTCTCGTTGTCGTGATCGAGATCACCGGTAAGCAACTGCCATACCCCGGCATCGGCACCGTCTTGCATGTTGTACCAGTCCAGCGAATCAACGCTTATTTCAACAGTGCATTCCAGACCGGTCGGACATGTGTTGGTGGGATCTGTAGCGCAAACTTCTAACCCATATGTATTGCCAAAATCCTCGTGGGTTGGCTGGTAGTACCAGAAGCCAGAGTTGGGGTCAATTGTCCCAGGACCGGTCACAATCTCGTATGTAATCGGATCGCTGTTTGGATCGTCCGCGTCGAAGTCATACTCAATCTGGCCAGGATAGGCACCCGTAAGCCCCGCCGGGCAATTCGTAAACACGGGCGGTCCATTGCTTATGTAAACATCTACGGTACACTCAGAGCCAGTCGGGCAGCCATGCGATGCATCACTTGCACACACTACCAGCGTGTATGTTTGACCGACATCGCCAGGTGTTGTCTGGTATGACCAGTATCCACTGTTGGGGTCGATTGTGCCGGGTCCCGAGACAACCTCGTACGTAAACGGATCGCCGTTGATGTCTTCGGCATTGAAGGTGTAGTCAATCTCGCTGGGATAGCTCGTGTGCAGTTCTAGTGGACAGTTCGTGAACTCCGGTGGTGACTGGGCAGCAACGATGATCTCAAAGCACTCACCGCTGTACCACTGAGGATAGATGTGTCCCGTCCTGGCATTCCACCAGCCCCACTCACCGCCAGTGATACCTTCAATCGAGTCAATACAGATATGACGCCCCACATCGACCACTTCGGTTTGGAATTCGAGAGTAGCCCATTCACTGTAGTAACCCGCGGGCATGCCGTGCCCGCTGCCAAAAGTTATACCAACGAACATGCAAGCAACTGAGTCTCCGGGGTTTCCAGGGGCCGGATCTGTCTCGGTTGAACCACCGGATTCCTTCACCCACTCCTCAGTGCCAAAATCCCAATGATAATGGTGGATGAAATATGCATCCCAGTCAAAAGAGAACCAGTCAGTTGTACCGTGACCTTCAAGGTAGTTCCATCCGGCACCGTCCGGAGACCACATTGCAAAGGTATGAGTCATCCCGTAGTATTCGCCACCAGGTGCACAAGTTACGTCTGCATGAAGCGTAAGAACGTGCGTTTGCCCCGCATACAGTTTTGTCGCACCCCCATCATTCACAGAGCCTGAGACATCAGTAATCTCAATTACGCAGGTTTGTGTTAGTCCTGCTGCGGGCAGTAAGGCCACGGTGATTATGATCAGCAAGGTGAGTACTTTCATTACAAACTCTCCTATAACAGGTTCGTGGTCTTGCATTGGCTTACCAACTACCAGGTGCTGGTCCTAGGTGTAATCGCTTGGTTGTCTGCAATATAGTCTGAATTGCTCGTTTCTCCAAGAGAAAACATGGACCGCTGACGTCTGAGACCCTGGCGGGCTGCGTTCACGGCAAGGCCGGGCATCGCGACCAGCGTCTACCAGTTATCCGAACCATTGCAGTTCTTCAGGTAATGCGTCGGAGTAATAAACAGGGTATCGATCAAAAGCGACCGGGAATAGAGTCGCCGACGGAGCAATGCCACGCTTGAAATCGATCCGCCCTGAGCCGGCGCTCAGTTTCCATGTTCTTTCTTGACACTGACTGAAAACAGGGCTATCCATAGCTTTACAGTTTAGTCTTGGAAAGGAAGAAAAATGACAAAGATAGCTGCCCATGCGATCGCTTTGGTGATCGTTGTGCTTATCGCAGGCCAGACGATGGCGGAGGCCGTCGTCAACATCACGGGACAGGTGCGAGCACGCACCGAGATATCCGACAAGGGATTCGACTCGACCTCTAAGGCACAGCAGGCCACGTATCTGCGCACTCGCGTAAAGGCCGATGCCACTATTGACGGCAACACGCATACCGTTGTTCAGTTTCAAGACAGCCGTACTCTTGGTGCCGATGGTTATTCCGGATCGCTGAGCGACGCTGAGAATGTGGATATCCATCAGGCTTACCTGCAGGTGGACCACCTGTGGGAGAATGGGCTTGCTGTGAAGGCAGGGCGTTTCGAAGTCAACCTCGGCAGCCAGCGTGTGTTCGGTGGTGTGGGCTGGCATAACGTTGGCCGTTCATGGGAAGGCTTCCAGACATGGCTGGACAGGGAGACTTTCAGATTCGACGCCTTCTGGCTCAAGAAAATGGAGCGCGAAAACACCAATGGGAACACCGATTTTGATATCTTTGGTGCCCATGCCAATATCAAATCCCTCAATCTGGACCTGTTTGGTTTCTATGAGTATGACGCTCATTATGGTGATACTGTGGCCTTTGATGCGATGTGGATGTCCCCCCACACCGCACTGGGACGTGCTAACTTTGGTCTACACTGGAAGAAAAAGTGCCAACAGTTCGACTTTGATGTCAATGCCGTCTATCAGGCGGGCAAAATGCAGCAATGGGATGAGCCCGTTGCCGATTCGCTGGCATCGGTAGAACATGACATTGCGGCCCTCATGTTTGCATTTGAAGGTGGCTATACGTTTGATCGGCCATGCAAGCCGCGGCTGGCTCTGGGTATCGACTATACTTCCGGTGATGATGACATGACCGACACGGACCATAAGGCATACAACAATCTATACTACACCGGCCACAAGTTCCGTGGTTACATGGACTACTTCCTGGGTTCCGGATCTGAAGGCCTTATGGATGTAATGCTGCGGCTGAAGGCTAACCCGACTGCAGGCTGGACTGTTAAGGGCGATTTCCACTTTTTCCAGACAGCCACCGAGTATGCGGATCCCATGGATACCAGCGGCGTTTCAACTACCAAGGATGTTGGAATGGAATTCGATTTCGGTGTGGTCACGTCGCGTGTAGCGGGAGTCAAGCTGGCGGCTGGTGCCAGTCTGTTCCTGCCGTCGGAGTCGTTTGCAGAAATGAAGGATCCGAGCCCAGGGTTCTGGAGTTACTTTCAGGCGACGGCCAACTTTTAAGGTTGGACGGGATTGCCGGAGTTGCGTGTGTTTGAACGAATTTCGAGGACCATAACAGGAGTTGTGTGATGAAACGAATTACAGGCATAGTGCTGTTATTACTGTCATTTGCATTGCCTGCGTACGCTGATGCTGCGCCAACGGATGCTCAGGTTGCCGGTAAGTGTATGACCTGCCACAAGGAGAAATCCCCAGGCCTCTACCAGCAGTGGTTTATGTCCCAGCATGCCACGCACAAGGTAACATGTATTGACTGCCATGGTGCTCAGAAAGGGGACAAGGACGCGTTTATGCACGAAGGTGGTCTTATCGCCACGCTCGTGACGCCCAAAGACTGTGGTGCTTGTCATGAGAAGGAGCGTATGGAGGTCGAGAATTCTTATCACGCAACCGCTGGCGAGATTCTCAATTCCCTGGATGCTTATTTGGCCCATGTTGCTGGCGGTGAGCCGGTAGCTATCGCTGGATGTGAGAGCTGCCATGGCGGCAAGGTGGAAGTCGATTCAAAATCACCCAACATGCTGTCTCCGAAGAGTTGGCCAAACTCCGGTATTGGACGGCTTAACCCGGATGGTTCCAAGGGGTCTTGTACCGCCTGTCACACGCGGCATTCTTTTTCAGTTGCCCAGGCTCGCAAGCCGGAAGCGTGTTCCAAGTGCCACCTGGGACCAGATCACCCCCAGAAAGAGATCTACGAGGAGTCCAAGCACGGCAATGCCTACTACACGCACTTAGACGAAATGAACATTAACTCTGACCACTGGGTGGTCGGCGTTGACTACTTTGAGGCGCCTACCTGCGCTACCTGCCATATGTCTTCTACGACCAGCTTGCCGGTAACACATGACGTTGGCCAAAGAATAAGCTGGACCCTGCGTCCGCCCGTTTCAAAACATAAGGACGAATGGCAGACCAAACGCGACAACATGAAAGGTGTCTGCACTACTTGCCACAGCAGCGGTTTTGCCGACGGCCATTATTATCAGTTCGATGCGCTGGTCCAATTATACAATGAGAAGTTCGCCAAACCGGCCGGGGAGATCATGAAGATAGTCAAGGAACGTAAACTCATGGAAAGCCCGGCTGCTTTTGGCAACAAGATAGAATGGATCTACTGGGAGATATGGCATCACGAGGGGCGGCGAGCCCGGCATGGCGCTGCCATGATGGGACCCGACTACACCTGGTGGCACGGTATTTATGACGTCGCTCAGCATTTCTATTTCAAGATGCTGCCCGAAGCGCGCAAATTCAACGATCCCGAGTTGAATGCGTATCTTGACAAATTAGTCAAAGACGATCCCATGCATGAATGGATATCTACTCCGACCGGAGAACTGAAAGAGAAGATTCGTTCAGGTGAAATGCAGAAGATATACGAAGGTCTGTTCGAACAGAAATAGGAGGTCGTCTTGTTTGCAAGATACCTCAACTTCATTCGTGGTGTTTCGATCTGTCCAACCGGCAGATTAGGGATGATTCTTGCCAGTTCATCGTTTGTCTGTCTGGTTATTCTGGAATTGGCACGGTTGCTGGGGATAATTACAAGCTCCTATGCCGGGCTGGTTACTTACATGCTGTTCCCTGCACTGTTTGTGATTGGACTGATTCTTGTTTTCATCGGCTGGTACCGGACCAAGAGAATAACCGGCAAGTCAACCAGGGAACTGATTGAGGAGCGTTTCGATAACGATGTTGTCAAGTGCAACGTCTTTGGGTCGCGGTTAGCACGAACCATCACGCTGCTGACGTTGGCCAACATAGTCTTTCTGGGCGGAATCAGCATGCGCATGCTCCATTTTATGGATGAGCCGGTGTTTTGTGGAACAGCCTGTCACAGTGTGATGAACCCTGAGTGGGTTACCTATCAGAAGTCACCACACTCCCGCGTAGCCTGCGTGCAGTGTCACGTGGGCGAAGGAGCAGGGGCACTGATTGACAGCAAACTCAACGGGCTCTGGCAGATGGTCTCCGTGACATTTGATCTGCTTGAACGACCTATCCCCACTCCCGTACACCAGTTGCGACCGGCCCGACAAACTTGCGAGAAATGCCACTGGCCGGAAAAGTTCTACGGCACCCGACTAAAAACTATCACGCATTATCAGGACGATTCAGCCTCAACTCCTTTGTACACGACACTGAATCTGAAAGTAGATGCCGGCTCAGCCCACTCCAGGTCTGGCATACACTGGCATGTTGCGAAGGAAAACGAAGTCAGGTACTCTTCTATCGATGATGAACGGGAGAGAATCACCTGGGTAGATGTGCGACGACCTGATGGAAGCTTCCACCGTTATACATCTAAAGATGTAGTTGCTTCAGAGAACCAGGCCTCATTTGTGCGAGCAATGGACTGTGTTGATTGTCATAACCGTGCCACTCACATCTATGAGAATCCTGCACAGGCTATTGATGACCGTATCCAGCGAGGGGTCCTTGATAAGTCATTGCCGTTCCTCAAGCGAGAGGCTCTTCAAGCAATCACCGGTGGCTATCCTGACGAGCAGGCTGCCATGGAAGGAATCTCCAATCACCTGTACGGGTATTACCAGCGTCATTATCCCAAGTTGGCGGGGAGCAAGTCGATACTGATCGACTCAGCAATCACTGTCCTGCTGGATATCTACGCCCGCAACGTACATTCCGAGATGAACATCGACTGGGGAGCTTACCGCAGTTACATCGGTCACGTTGGCGATGGTGGGTGTTTCCGTTGCCACAACCCACAGTTAGTTGACGATGCCGGCAACAGCATTTCTGACGACTGTGCTTTGTGTCATTCCCTTCTGTCGAACGACCATGAACGCCCCTTCAAGTATCTTCAGCCGGTGGATACGTCCGATGTTGACTATCAGATGCATCAGTATCATCAGGATGAGTTCCTGCAATCGTTCGGCGACAAAGAGAATGACGATGCACAACTTCAACTACAATAGCCGACAATTCGTTGGCGTTGAGAACTATGATGATGGTGACCTGACTGGCGATACTGTCTTCCACTATTATCAGAAGGATCGAGTCGTATGGGGGACATACGAAGGCGGAGGCGTTCAGTTCGGGACCTTGATCGCCAGCATGCAGAACGACGGCAGCCTTGACATGATCTGGCAGTACTTGAGCATGAGCGGCGAATTCGTCAGCGGCACATGTCTGTCCATTCCTGAGGTTCTGCCGGATGGTCGGTATCGGCTCCGTGAATCCTGGAAGATCGACAGTGGTGAGTCCGGAACATCAGTTATCGAAGAGACACGCCCCTGACGAACATATTTCGATAAGCTCAGTTTCGTAGGTCGGAACCAACCACTCCGAGAGTGCCTGCGCTCCTGCCATCTTCTGCAACAGTAGGGAGGGTCCGTCTTCGAACCCGCCAATCATTGTATCACCAGTTATCTGTCCCATCACAATTTTTCAGGAAATGTGACGGGTCAACAAACAGCGCGTCGATCAGGATAGACAGGTCAGCACCGTCTACTGTCAGCGGGTCAGTCACGGGACGCTCAGAACTGAAATCAATATCAGCTTCATCCAAGCAGATGCCGTCCCAGCCATTTGTCGGATCAATAAACAGACCGTTGATCATCATGGAGAGGTCAGCGCCGTCGTAATTAAAACCTAAGTCGCCGCCGGATTGATCAAGGTCACCGACAGACGGTGGAATGCAGCAGGTGGGCGGAACTAATTCAATATAGATAGAATCAACAAGGGTGCTGACAGTTTCAACACCATCGGAAAACTCAAAATAGTACCTGTACCAATCATCTTCGGTCACTGTCAAACTGGTACTGAACAGAGCGCCGTTTTCATAGTCTTTCTCACAAGCCAGCATGTCATACTGGATACTTTCAAAATGCAGACTTCGTAGTACTGCGAGATTATTCTCTGCATCAGTATAGGTTATCTCGGTCGTAACTAATCCGGTATTATCATAGCTGACATTCTGATCGGTTAATACCGGGATCGTGTTTGCACCAGCGAAATCAAGCAGATATGAAGAAGGAATAAAAAGGCCTGATTTCCCGACATCATTGGTAGACATATCTGTAATAGTCGCCGTAGTAGTAACCGGCGCCACACCAACAAAACCTGCTTCAGGGGGCCATTCCGGCCACTCCGGCTGAGCAGTCAGATCGGCAATATTGCAGGACATGCTCAGAGAATTGCCGGAGATATTCGTAGTGACCGAACCGATATTCGTGAGACTGCTATCGGTCATGTCCATAATATATAGTCCGGTACTGTACAGGGGGTTATTGGCATAGAGCAAGATATAAGCGACAGAATCAGTAGAACTTGGGTTTATCATACCGACGGAATAGAGATAGTATGTGAACAACCCACCGCTGGTTGGAAAGCCACCGCCATTATTATCCAGACGGAAATACAGTTTGCTATCAGAATAAGAACCGTAACAGTGAGTTATATCGAGATGACTGCCTCCGCCTTCCACGTCGCCGATTGCATCTGCACCTAGATCCGCCATCAGATACACCGGTACTGGAAAAAGATCATCGTTGTTTTTTGGGGACTGGCTTACAACTACGGTGTCGTTCTCAGATCGAAAGTACCACTCCAACATATTTGAAGGCGGTTGATAGCTAATCGAGCCTGAATATGTAAATGTGGAACAAGCTTGATAGGCTTCATTCATATCGGCGCTATTCCAGGCTGTCTCAGGTTGATCTCTGTAAATGAGTTCATTGACAGCCGCAGGATCATAATAGAGCGAATCAGTGATATCGAAATTGAAATAGGTAACCGTCGATGGCGCACTTGAGGTTGAATATTCATAGGGTGGAGAATATTCCTGGGCATGCAACGAACCCAAAGGCAGTGCAAAAAGAGCGCTTAGTACTATTAGTGTTTTCATGTCTTTCTCGGCGTAAGTATGAACACAGTGTGTTTGCTCAATATATAGTGAAATCAAGCATATGCAAGGACATTGCTTAGTTGATAAGATCTTGGCTGCTGCCCCGCTTGCGCCCGGTCTTGTCATTGACCATATTCCCGTTAAAGAACGAGCTAACCAGAAGTGAGGATTTGTATGTCTGCCAAAAGCATACCGCAACGCGACCAGATCGACGACAAACACAAATGGAACCTGACCGACATCTATACCGACGACAAGGCCTGGGAAGATGATTTCGGGAAAGCACGGGGGATGATAGAAAAGGCCAAGCAATTCGCCGGGAAACTGGCAGAATCACCCGCAACAACCTACGACTGCCTTAAGACACGCAGCAATCTCAATATCATCCTGGCCCGTCTCTACCAGTACGCCCACCTCAATCGCGATCTTGATAACCGCGTCTCTAAATACCAGGAGATGACCGAGAGAGCGGCCGTGCTGGCCTCGCTGGCTAGGGCGGCGTTTGCTTTTGTCGAGCCGGAGCTTCTGAAAATCGACGAGAAGAAGCTGCTCGAAATGGCCGGGCAATTTGAGAAAACGGACGAGTACGATTTCTATATCAAGGAACTGATCCGCTCCAAGGCGCACGTGCGTTCCGAAGAGGTCGAGGAGATTCTGGCCATGTCGGCAACGGTCGCGCGCGGGCCGGATACGATCTTCACGATGCTGGATGACGCCGATCTCAAATATCCTTCCATCAAGGACGAGAAAGGCGAAGAAGTCCAGCTTACCAAGCAGCGATTCTCCAAGTTTCTGGAATCTTCCGACCGCCGAGTTCGCGCCGATGCCCACAATGCGTTTTATTCCTCCTACAAGGACCATGTCAACACTACCGGGGCGTCATTGTCGTCGTCGGTGAACAAGGACGTGTTCTACTCCAGGGCACGCCGCTATGATAATTGCCTTCACGCCGCGCTCGACGGGTACGATATCCCGTTGGATGTATACCGTTCCCTTATCAAGACCACCGAGAACAGCTTAGATGGTCTGCACAAGTATGCTACGCTTCGCAAGCGGCTTCTCAAGATCGATGATATTAAACCGTATGACATGGTGTGTCCCCTGTTTCCGGATGAGCATTACGAAGTTGCCTATGACGACGCCGTATCACAGGTGATGGTGGCGGTCGAACCGCTGGGAAAGAAATACTGCAGCGACCTGCGGGCGGCGTTTAACAGCCGCTGGATTGACGTCTACGAAACCGAGGGCAAGGGGAGCGGCGCCTACAGCTACGGGACATACACCGTACATCCGTACGTGTTGATGAACTACGATGGCACCGTCAACAACATGTTCACGCTGGCGCACGAGATGGGACACGCCATGCACAGCCGCTTGTCCACCACCACGCAGCCCTACCCCAAGGCACAATACTCTATTTTCGTGGCGGAAGTAGCTTCCACTCTCAACGAAGGCCTCCTGCTGGATTACTTGCTCAAGAAAGTGGAAAAGACGGGGCAGCAATTGTACTTGCTCAACCGCGCTATCGACAATGCCGTAGGGACGTTTTTCCACCAGATACTGTACGCC
>QNAF01000009.1 GCA_003641405.1 Candidatus Zixiibacteriota bacterium
GTAGGTGGTTTATATAAGAGAGAGAGGTGGTCAACTTACACTCTCTATGAAAGTAGAAAATAAAAAAACTATATATATATGTTAGAGGACAAAGGACACCTAATTTTTTTTAAGCCACCTGCCACTTTGTGCCACCTTTGCCACCTTTCGATTAACGACCTAATTACAACGACTTAAGGTGGTTCAACGAGCGTGCCACCTTCGTGCCACCTTGATGGCAGATCGGAAAACCATCTTGCACCTTCTCATATTTTTTGCTAGGCAGAAATGCTTTGTTTTACTAAATAAGATATTCGCCACGGTTATTCCATCTAAGAGCGATATAACATGGCCAGCATGCAATGGTATTGATTGGCTCAGGATATTGCAGGAACATACCCTCCTGTCCATTTTAGGGCTATGTGGTGGTGATATGGTGGTTGGTGGTGTGCGTGCGCTGCTTGGCTGGTGTGGCCAGGCGGATAAGCTAATGTGATAGGTGATGTGTGTGGTCTATCTCGTTGATATTGCGTAAAGGTGCGTAGATACAGGGAGATAGAGGGCTAAGTTAATGTAATGGTTGATGTGTGCCAGGATGCCAGACCCACCCCCCCCTATCAAGGGGGTACACCCCAAAGTGCGAGATTGAGGGTGGAGGTGGTTACCCCCATCCATCCACAAAATTCAAAAAATAAGCATTATGTATTACTTTATATTACGCAGCTAACTAGCTATATTCACGGCACAATATGCACTTGCATTACAGGGTGTTATGTTGTATTATCCTTATATGCAACCAATCAACCTACGAATCCACAAGAAGACCTTTCTGGCACTGAAAGCTATTGCTTTGGCTGAGGATAGGACGGTTAGTTATATAATCAGGAGGTTCATTAATGAAGGAATTAACCAGCAAGAACAAGGTTGATCTAAACTGGGGTGTTCGATGAACCTACCCACTACCACGCAGGCACGAGGCTATCGGCTTAACGAGCTGGCCAAGGTGCTTGACCATCCTGATCTGGACGAGGTTAGTTTACTTTGTACCTTGCTGGATACCCCTGACTCTATTTATGTTACCCTTAACCGGATTACTCCCCTGAAGGGTAAGGCGACTTCTTTTAAATCTATTGTTAATCGGAACAACCTATCCAAGCTGAGGGATAACGGATGGCGGTATGAACCTGTTATTGCCCATTCACCGGCCTTATCGAATTTACGGGCCTTTATTTTGGACTGTCAGAATCCTGTTGCTATAATGCAATCGTTACCTTTTACGGAACTGACTTCACCTTTTGACGATACCCTTGGCCGGATGGATGCTATCTGTCATGTATGGGCTGATGCTGATTTTATTGATAAATTGTATGGCATCCCGAAGAACGACCTCACTGTCCATGAGCGCAGCCTCTTAACTGGAGTCGGCCGCAGATACTTTTACGCTAAGATAGGGGCCGATGACGAGGAAGAGACTAAGGACAGGATGAAGGCTGTGGAAGCATTGGGTAAGCTGGACGGTGATTTTGTTGAGCGGAAGGAAGTCCACACAACCAGTGAAGAGCGCACATTAACCCTTGTTATCGGGGAGAGTGGTTTTGTCCCCAAACAGTTACAGGAAATACCGGAGGCTGAGTTAATTGCCGAAGATTAAATTAGATTACGACCCTAGACCATTCCAGGCTACGCTTCATAATGACCCTGCCCGGTTCAGTGTATGGATGCTTCATCGCCGTGCCGGTAAGACCGTTTGTGCTATCATGGAATTAATCTTCCGGGCATGGAATTTAGCGTCTAACCAGCCTGACCTTAAACGGCCACGCCTTGCATATATTGCACCACTAAAGACACAGGCTAAAAGGATAGCTTGGGATTATATACAGGACTTGACCAGTTGCTTCCCTGACCGGATTGTCCGGCAGACTGAGTTAGCTGTTGACTTGCCTAGTCTTAATAATACCCGGATATACCTTATCGGTGCCGACCAGCCTGATAGTCTCCGTGGTATTTACCTTGATGGCGTAGTTTTTGACGAGATTGACCAGGTTAACTTCCGCACCTTTACCGAGATTATACGCCCTGCCTTGGCAGATAGAAAGGGTACTTGTGTTTTTGCAGGAACACCTAAAGGCCGGAATAATTTATATAACCTTTATCATAACGTGGCCCCTGGCAATCCTGACTGGTCACGGTACATGTGGACGGTTGAAGATACTGGCTTGATTGACGAGAAGGAGTTGAAGTCTATCAAGCTGGAAACACCTGAAGCTGAATATCAGCAGGAGTATATGTGTAGCTTTGACGCAGCTATTCGGGGGGCTTATTATTCTAAGCTGATTAATCGACACTCGCACCAGCAGAAATCATTCGCCTATGATCCATCATTACCGGTTTACTCTGTTTGGGATTTGGGCATGGCAGATGCAACATCTATCATCGTGTTCCAAACCCTCGCCACAGGTTCGAAGCTGCCTGAAATAAGAATACTTGACTATTATGAAAACCAATCTGAACCTTTGCAGCATTATGTCGGGCATATTCACAGTCTTGGTCTGCCTTTCGTGCGCCATTACTTGCCCCACGATATACGTGTCCGTTCGCTATCCACAGGTGTTACTAGACTTCAAACACTTCGCGGGATGGGGTTAAACAATGTTTCGATAGTCCCGAAAGCATCGGTTCAAGATGGAATTAACGCTGTCCGAAACCTTATCCCTGGCACATGGTTTAACACGACGGATGACGACCCATCCCCGGCACAGGAGCGAGTTGGTCAGTTACTTGAGCATTTACGGCAATATCGAGCAAGAACAGACCAGAAGAACCCTGACATCTTACACGCCACCCCAGTTCACGATGAACATTCGCACGGGGCTGATGCCATGAGATACCTGGCCCTGTCCGGCGCATTTAAAAACCGAGACGATGGCCCATCCACGAACCAACGCCATGCCAACGGCACAAACTACGACCCACTAGCCGGACAGTATACCACAGCCAATCCCCGCTCTGACAGACTCAGTAACCCTGACAACTATAATCCCTATGCGTGACGAAACTACAATAGTCCTAATTAATGAGAAGACAGCCAACCTCTGCCCTTACATCTTCGATAGGTTTACTGAGGATGATATAAAGGCATTGTTCTATGACGGTTCAGTTACTTGCTGGCAGGATTTCGAGTCAGCGGCCTTGCTGGATGGGATTTATATGTGGATGATATGGAGTGGGACTGATTGTATTGGTATCTGCTACTCCATGGATCATGGGCCTGCAAGTTGTACCTTCCATTATGGCGTGTTCCCTGAGTACCGAGGCCGCTATGCTTTGCGGGTACTAAAGGAAATGCTAGAATTGCTACCCCTTACCCTTCCTGAGATTTACCTGGATATTACCTTGATAGGAATTACCCCATCTTGCAACCCTCAAGCTATTAGAATGGCGAATCTATGCGGATTTAAAACCGTTGGCAAAATCCCCCACATACTGTACGATGCTTACCAGGATAAGGCTATGGACGGTGTGATTACATATTTTAGAGGAGAATGATATGGGTAGTTTCGTTAGTAACTTAATCAATCCGGCGGGGGCAATAGTTAAAAAAATTTCTGGGTCAAATGATGACCGGCACATATACAACCCTGGGGGAATATTGCTAGATAAACTGGAACTCCCAGATTACGCTGCTGGTCTTGACCCCAAAATGCAATCACCAGAATCTTTAGAGGCGGCGGCGGCAAACGAAGCGGCGGCGGCGGCACCGGCTGTAGACACAGGCCCGGCAGTACCAGGGGCAGTACCATCCCAAACTGTTGCCGCTGTTACTAAGCCCAACCAATCCTTCACTTCAGCAGGCGCGAAGGGTCTTGGCGCTTACAAAGGCAAGGGCCGTAAACGCCTGTTGGGTGATTGATTATGAGTGAGAAAGCGCAGAAGTTAATAAAAAGATACGAAGCCCTGTACGGTGAGCGGCAGAATTGGGAGTGGCAATGGCAGGAGATAGCCGACCGCATTAGCCCGAACAATGCCGATTTCAACGTAACCCATTCGCCCGGCGAGAAGCGGATGCAGAAGATATTTGATTCCACGGGCCTTCATGCGAATAACATGCTTGCTGCCGGGCTTTTCTCCATGCTGACCTCTCCTAGCCAGAAGTGGTTTGAGATGGAGCCGGGTGACGACCGCCTTGCTAGTAATCCGCAAGTAAGGGTGTATCTGAAAGAAGTCACCGATATTATGCTGCATGAACTTCGGAAACCCAAGGCCGGGTTTAACACGGCTATGCACGAGATGTACCTTGAATATTGCGCTTTCGGGACGGCATCTATTTTCGCTACCGAGGGAGAGGATAAGCACCTCCTTTTTAACTGTATCCCTCTCCGTGAGATTTTCATAGCTGAATCAGCAGAGGGCCGTGTTGATACCGTCTTCCGTAAATATACCTACACTGTCCGGCAGATGGCGCAGAAGTTTGGCGTTAAGGCCTTGTCCGAGGACTGCCAAAAGCTGTTTGCTGACGGGAAGTACGACAAGAAGGTTGATGTTCTCCACGTTGTTATGCCAAGGGCAGATGCTAAACGTGACTCTCTCCTTGCTGTTGATAAGCCTATTGCCTCTATTTTCATGGAGGTTAAGCAGAAGCATATCCTGAAGGAAACGGGCTATGATGAAATGCCCATTTTCGTTCCCCGGTTCTACAAGGGGCCGACTGAGAAGTATGGTCGTAGCCCAGGCACAGATGCCCTTCCATGGGTTAAAGAGCTGCAAACTGTCAAGAAGTCAGTCACCAAGATCATCCAGAAGAAAGCCGATCCACCGTTAATGGCTCCTGACGATGGTTTTATCAACCCTGTCAACACTACCCCTGGTGGCCTCAATTTTTACCGTGCTGGGACTGACCCGAAAGATAGGATTCAGCCTTTTGGTAATGACGGTGAAGTTAATTCAGCCGTTGAATATTTGAATGATACACGGCAGCAGATTCGTGAAATGTTCTTCATGGATCAACTGCAACTCCAGCAAGGGCCGCAAATGACCGCCACCGAGGTCTTGCAGCGTGTTGAAGAGAAGTTACGTCTTATGGGGCCGGTGCTTGGCCGTATCCAGACCGAGCTGCTCGACCCTATGATTGACCGGATGTTCGGTGTCCTTATGCGGTCAGGGAAGTTTTCAGAAGCCCCGGAAGAGTTGCGAGGGCAGGAGCTTAAAGTTACCTACACATCTCCTATTGCTAGAGCGCAGGAGCAGTTAGAGGCTAATGGCCTTGTCCGGTCACTTGATATTCTTATGCCCTTGATGGACAGAAAGCCTGAGATGATGGGTAAGTTTGATACTGACTCTATTACCGAGGGTGTTTTTAATATGTTCTCGGTATCCCCTAAGTTCTTGGTTGACCAGGAAACGGTGGAGGCGCAACGAGCGCAAGAGGCAGAAATGGTAGAGGCCGAACGCACTGCCCCTGTTCTTCAGCAGGCGGGACAAGGTGCAGCTTCAATAGCAGGAATCCAACAACAAGGAGAGTAAATATGTCAACTTCAAACGATGATATGACCAGTCCCAATGATACCCGTAGCAAGGAGTTCAGTAACGTGACCACCGATACTCGTACCCGTAGCAATACCTATATCGGTGAGTAATGAAGGCTAAATTGGATTTATACAAGCGGGTCTTTGGTAGTGACGATGGCAAGGCTGTCTTGGCTGACATGGCCGTTGAGTGTGGCTTGCTTTCTACCCATGTTCAGGGCAAGACCATTGACCCTAATTACATCACCTTTAAGGAGGGCGAGCGTAACGCTGTCCTTCGTATCATAACCGCTCTCGAATATGACTTGAACGATTTTAGGGAGCTTGCAAAACCAAATAGGAGCGTAACATGAGTGAAGAAGAATTAGGACTTGGTGAACCAGCAGCGACGGAAACGCCTGCTCCGGCTACCCCCACTGCTGGGGAGCCTTCTGATTGGCGTAGCGGCCTGAGCGTGGAGCAGCAGAACAGTCCGGCCTTAAAGGATTTCTCAAGCGTTGAGGCCTTGGCGGGGAGTTACTTGAACACCAAGTCAATGGTTGGACAGGACAAGGTTGTCAAACCGCAGTCGGACGAGCAATGGAGCGATGTTTATAATATGCTTGGTCGGCCAGAGACTGCCGGTGATTACAAGTACGAGTCCATGCCGGAAGTTGACGGGCCTGTCGCAGAGGCCTTGCAGGAAGACCAGTCATGGTTCAGTGGCGTTGCCCATGAGCTTGGCCTAAGTCAGATGCAGGCTGATAAGTTGTTTTCTGCTTATGCAGGTCGGGCAAACGAAGTGGCACAGACACAAACCGCTGACGCTGAACAGGCCCATGCCAGAGCTGTCGCAGCTATTGAAAAGGAATGGGGCAACGCATACGACACTAACCTTGACGTGGCCGAACGTGCTGTTAAACACCTTGGTGGTCAGGCTTTGATGGATGCCCTTGTCAATACAGGCGCAGGGAATAATGTGCTTATTCTTGATGCCTTCATGAAAGCAGGTAAGATGATGTCAGAGGATATCGGCATTGACAAGGCCGGGAATGAGGCCAACACCCCAGACCAGTTAAGAGACCAGGTATCGAGCTTGCAGCAGAATCCAGCATATCAAGATGGGACGCACCCTGACCATTCTCGTATTGTTGAGAAGATGATGCGCCTGAATGAAAGAATATACGGCACAGGCCTTGCCATGTAGTTTGTTTTATGCTTTAATGTAGGAACTTGGATTACTTTTCCCCTTAGTTGGTTTCTCCCGGAAAGGCCCAGAAGCAGACCTCTCATCTGATTCTGGGGCCTTTCATCTTTTGAAGGACTACCCGCAGAACAGAGAACTTAAAACTTTTCTTTTCAAAAGGAGACTTCAATGTCAACTCAAATCACCACTGCCTTCGTTGAGCAGTATAAAAACAACGTACAACTCCTGTCCCAGCAGAAAGGATCTCGCCTTCGTGATTGTGTCCGTATGGAATACGTAACCGGCACTAACGCTTTCTTCGAGCAGATTGGCGCTGTTACCGCTGTAAAGGGAACCTCTCGCCATGGCGATACCCCCCAAATTGACACCCCCCATGCTCGTCGCCGTGTAACCCTGGCTGATTTTCGCTGGGCTGACCTCATTGACGACGATGATAAGGTCAAGATGCTTATTGATCCTACCAGTTCCTATGCCGCATCTGCTGCCGCAGCTATGGGCCGGGCTATGGATGACGAGATCATTGCCGCTTCTATCGGCTCTGCTGATACTGGCGTGGCTGGTGGCACTGCCGTTGCCCTTCCTGCAAGCCAGCAGATTGCCGTAGGTGCTGTCGGACTTACCATCGAGAAGCTGATTCAGGCCAAGGAAATCCTTTGGGCTGCTGATATTGACGAAGAGTTGCCCCTGTATATTGCCGTAACCGGCCAGCAGCTTGGCGACTTGCTCCGTACCACCGAGGTAACCTCTTCTGATTACAACACCGTTAAGGCACTTGTCCAGGGTTCTATCTCATCCTTCATGGGCTTCAACTTCAAGCGGTCTGAGCGGATTGATAACACCACCACCACACGCCATTGCTTCGCATGGGCGCAGGATGGTATCTGTCTCGGTGTAGGTCGTGATGTTATCGGTCGTATCTCTGAGCGTGACGACAAGAACTATTCCACTCAGGTCTTCTATGCCATGAACATCGGCGCTACCCGGATGGAAGAGGCAAAGGTTGTTCAGATTGATTGTCTTGAATCTTAATCCCCTAACCCGCCTCCCCCTAATAAGGGTGGGCGGGTTTTTATTATGCTTAAAAGTGACCAAATCGTATTAGGTGAATCTATCAAGATGGGCGATGACCTGTACTCTGCCGATTGTGGTGGGGCTGTCCGTAGCTGCTATATCTCGTTCACCACCAAGGAAGAGACTGCCAAGGGTGATGTTGTTCACCTCGCCACCCTTAATCCTGGCGCTATCCGTATCCACGGCCTTCTCAGTTCACTGAAGACCAACGAGAAGTATAGCCTTGGCTTCATGGATTACCAGGACAAGATGGGGCGCAAGGCCGCAGGTGACGATAAAGGTTTTGACAAGAAATTAACAGGAACACCCTTGTCGAACTTTAACGCGAATACCTGTTTTATGCAGACCCAAGATGGTGTGCGCGTTATTGCTACCGCCTTGGTATCATCTAAAAAAGGAACCACTATTGAGGGTGTGATTTACTACACTAACAACTAATGGCCTCACCTACTGATATATGCAATATTGCCTTAGCACATGTGGGCAGCAAGAGCATTATTGACCTTTCAGATGAAAGTAAAAGGGCTAGGCTCTGCAAGCAATTCTATCCTGTCTTCAGGGAGGAGCTGCTTAGGGCGCACCCTTGGAACTTTGCCATAGCGGAGGCGGAGCTTGCCGAAAAGGTGGCTACGCCTCTGTTTGGTTTTGATAAGATATACTCGCTGCCTGCTGACTTTTTACGGCTAGTGCGTCTACAGAATAGGTATATCGACTACCGGTTAGAGGGTGGAAATCTCCATGCGAATGAAAGCCCTATCCAAATAAAGTATGTGCAAATTATCGAGGACTCTGAGCGGTTCGATTCGAGCTTCACACTTGCACTATCCTATCGCCTTGCCTCTGCCCTTGCCCTTCCCCTTGCGGACGACAATAACCTTCACAACATAATGGTTGACCGTTACCGGAAAGAGGTGGCAAATGCCCGGAGCATGGACGCACAGGAAAACCCTGCAACTCAAATTCAGGCCGATGAATGGCTTGACTCTCGGTATTAATGAAAGCGAACGTAACCAAAACTAACTTCACAGCGGGCGAGCTGTCACCACGGCTCCTTGGTTATGTTGACTTTGACAAGTACCAAAACGGGGCCAAGCGTCTCCGTAACATGGTCGTCCACCCCCATGGGGGTGTTACCCGTAGACCGGGAACACAGTTTATTGCAGCGGTTAAGAACGATGCTGCTGCAAACAGTCGTGTTCGGTTAGTTCAATTTTCCTTTTCAGTTACCCAGAATTACATCCTTGAGTTTGGCCATAACTATATCCGCTTCTACAAAGAGCATGAGCAGATTGAAGATGCAGGTTCACCTGTCGAGGTGGCCAGCACCTACACTGAGGCTGAGGTTTTCGAGCTTAAATATGTGCAATCAGCAGACAAACTCTTTATCGTTCACCCTAATCATGCCCCTGCCGAACTTACCAGGACGAGTCATATAGCTTGGACGTTGGCAGATATGTCTTTTATCGCAGCGCCGAGCGAGTGGACCGCAGGTAATTACCCCTCTGTCGTTTCTCTTTACCAGCAACGGTCAGTCTTTGCCGCCACCCCCAACGAGCCGCAGCATGTCTGGGGTAGCGTTGTTGGTGATATTTACGACTTCACCGTTCCTGGCACAGCCACAGACGAAGACCCCTTTACTTACCAGATAGCATCTGACAGCGTTAACGCTATCAACTGGTTATCAACGGGTGAGCGGATTACAGTTGGCACTGTAGGTGCGGAGTTCTCGCTTGGCTCGACCCGTGACGGCGAGGCTTTAACGGCCACCAATGTGAAGGTGGTCAGGGAAACGAACTATGGTTCAGCCCGGCACGTTGATCCTATCAGAATTGACAACTCAGTCCTTTACGTCCAGTTTGGTGAACGCAAGATAAGGGAACATGCCTATGATATTTATTCTAATGGCTCAACTGGTGCGGATGCGACAATCTTCTCGGAACACATAACGCAGACGGGTATCATCGAGACTGCATACCAGAATGAACCAGACTCTATCTTATGGGCCTTGCGGAATGATGGGAAGCTGGCAGGCCTAACTTATGAGAGGCAGCAGAAGATATTAGCATGGCATCAGCATAACCTTGGTGGCACAGATTCGAGCATCATCTCTGTTGCAGCAACGAACAGCACGATTGACCCGACAAGTTCTGATTACGCACCAAACGCAGACGAGGTATGGCTGGCCGTTGAGCGCACGATAGATGGAGCTACCCATACCTATATTGAAACCATGGTAAGCCAAGATGCTACGGAAGTGGTTCAAGCAGAGATGTACCACCTTGATTGTGGGCTTATTGGCAACTTTCCTGCCGGGACAAGCACTGTTTCTGGACTAGCCCACCTTGAAGGGGAGACTGTTCAGGTGGTTGTTGACGGGGCCACACACCCTGACCGTGTTGTCTCTTCCGGTGCTATCTCACTTGATGGAACTTATAACGATGTGCAGGTTGGCTACCAAGAAGACGCTATTATCGAAACCATGCCACTAACCGAAGGCGGCAACCAAGGCGATGCCTTCATGCAAATGAAGCGGATAAGTCGGGTTAGGTTGCTACTGCATGAGACGTTGGGTGTTATGATTGGCCCGAACGATGACGAGCTGGACAGGATACACATGGGGCCAGGCTTAATGAATAATGCACCTGGCCTTGTCACTGGTATCGAGGTTGAAGACTTCCCTGGTGATTTCGAGAGGGAGGGAACTATCGTGATAAAGCAAACCCAACCACTACCCTTAACCGTCTTGGCGTTAGTGGCCGAGTATAGGACACAGTAATGGGCGCAGTAATGGGAATCATAGGTGGCGTTTTAGGCGCTGCCGGGTCTATCCAAGCAGGTCGTGAACAGGCAGCTATAAGCAATGCCCAAGCAACGTGGAAAGACTACGAGGCAGGGGTAGCCGAGCAAAATGCCGAGTATGCCGTCTATATGCACGCCAGAGACACGCAGAAGGTCATGGGTGCACAGAAGGCCGCTTACGCAGCAAGTGGTGTTAAAGTGGACACAGGTAGCCCACTCGACGTTATGGACGAAACAAGCAGAATAGCCGAGGCTGAACAGTATAATATCCGCAGAGAAGGACAACAGAAGTCCGCAGCCCTCAAGGGGGAGGCAGGGCTTTTACGCATGGGCGCACAATCACAGATTACAGGCTCAACCTTATCAGGTGCAAGCCAGGCCTTTTCATCATTTTCTAAAGTTGGCGGTTCTAACTAATGGCACGAATACCAGAATTGGCAACAAGCAAGCGAGTCATGGAAACCCAACTCTCTCCAGGCGGGCAGGGTTGGGGTGCGGCAAGGAGTGGGGCAAATGCCTTGGCTCGTGGCGTGCAGGACATGGCAAGGGCATTAGAGGTAACAGCCGAACAAGCACGGATAGTTGACCGTCAAAAAGCTGAGATGGCATATCAGTCATCAGCACAAGGTATAGTTGATTTAGCGAAGAGGGCAGAAGGAAGTTACGCTACATCTGCCGCAGAGAAAGCAAACGAAGACCTTGATAAGCTGAGGTCAAAGACTCTTGATAACGCTTGGGGTTCGTCTGCTAATGAACTGTCATTGGCAACAGGTAAGATAAACCTACAAAGCCAAGCAATCCTTATGGGTCATGTCCGTGAGCAACAAAAAGTTGCTGACCGTGATGTAGCCGCAGCAGGTGTAGCGCAAAGTAATGTAGTCATGGCAAGGGTAGCTCCTGCTGCAATAGCACCTATAGCTGTTAATCAGGCAGACGAGAACTTAAATAGACGTATTGAGTTATACCGAAGCAGGACAGGGAATGACATGCCTGCTGAGAACAAAGCATTAATCCACAAGGCGCTTGTCGGTGAATTTGCTTTAAATGGTTTTATCCAGGGCTTTTCAGATAATCCAGTTGCAACTATGGATGTGTGGGAAGCTGATAAGGATAAGTTGCGTGGCACAATGGACGTAAAGAACTACGCAGCGTTGCAGAAGAAAGCCGCTAAACACTTGCACCAAGTTGATTTTATAAAACTTGATGCAGAGATGAAGGGTAAATTTACAGACCCCGACACAGGTAAAATTGATAACAGGGCAGCCGCTGATTGGCTCCTTGACCCGCAGAACATCGACAGCGCCGAATACAAACACCTTACCTACTCCGATAGGGTTCAGTTGTCAGGGGCTTACGAGGGTGCGTACAATAGAGAGGTCAGGCAACAGGCAGTCCAGAAGGAAGCTGATAGGCAATCATTGATGATGGCAGCTTGGGAAATGGCACATTCAGAAAGCCCAGAAGATATAACCACGATGATTAATGCCCCTGGGACAAAAGATATATTATCTGCTAGTGACCTATCTATTATCGAGCGTCAGCAAAAAGAAGGGATGTGGACAGAAGACCAAGAGTTCAATGCGCAGTGGTCTATCCTTAACGGTGATTGGAAAGACACGGCATCTATCATGTCGAATACCAACCCTAACTCAAGCAGCCCATCTTTTTACAATAACCTCTTGGTAAGGGCAAGCGGGAAAGAAGACCCTCACAAGGCAGCAGGGAACCCTAACTATTTCGGGCAGGTCAACTCGGTCTTTATGCAAGAGGTTGATTACGCTGCTGGTGGCTCCGCAAGTAAACGAAGAGAGTTAAGGTCAAAGTGGTTTAGGCCTGTCCAGCGTGAGATTTTACGCCGTTATCGTGCTGCTGATATATCACCATATTCGCCAGAGATGCAGGATATTGTCTACGATGTTATTGGTTCATTTGATAAATATATAGAGAAAGACGGTGAATTTGAGAAGGCAGGGGCAATCGCTAATTTCTTCGGTCAAAGTGAGACTATGCCAAGTGGACTTGCCGAAAAAGGTAAGGCACAGCCTCAGCAGCAGGAAGAGTTTTCCGATGAAGATATTTCAGCCACAGCCATGGAAGGTTCAGAGGCCGAGGCTGTTCAGGCAATGGTTGAGAAATATGGGGCTGACCCTGAGATGGCAAAACAGTTAGTGCAAGAACTGAGGGGTGAATAGTGGGAGAGTTACTACAACGCATACAGGATAAAAGTAATCAGTCACTTGCTCAACGCCTCCGAGGTGAAACGCCCATCCTGCCAATGAAAGTAACGCCTGACGCTCAAGCATCTGCCATGGCCTCTATGGAAGATAAGGTTAACGGGATAGTTGACCTAGCTCCTGAGCCAGTACAGGGTTATATAAGAAACAGGCTCGGAAAGACTTTACCCATGAGGGCCATGAGGACAGTCCTAGAAAGTGCCTCTGACTCAGTTGATACTCTCAAGGAAGAGTGGGCCAAAGGTGAAGACCTTGGCGTAAACATCATTGATACAGGGACAAGGGCCGAGCATGAAAATCGTGTCCGTGGTTGGGTAGGCGATGATACCTATGACAACATGCCCGGAGTTGCAAAAGAATTCCTTCACGCTGCGGCTACAGAATCAGTAACAGGCGACTACTGGAAGCGGCGGCTTGTTGACCATACATCTACCATCCAGGAAGACTTAATAGTCGATACAACCTTGGGCGCAATTATCTCCGGCGGCGTTGGTGTTGTTGCTGCCCCCGCAAAGGGCGTGGCCGTTGGTGCAGCAGCCAAGGTTAAATCTGCCATCCATTCAGGATACTTGTTCATGACCCGTGGCGTTGCCGGGGCTACCGTTGACGCACCTGCAAATCTCTATTCAGAGGTGCTGTTTAGAGAAGATAAGCCTATCGCTGCTTTGGTGACAGGTGTTGGTATTAGCGTTGCCGGGGCAATCACAGTTGAACGGGCTATGAGTAAGACGCTTGACGGAACTCTCGCTAGGATTTCTCCAGACTTTTGGCAGCAACAAGCGAAAGCTCCTGATGTTATTTCAATGACAGGCGGCAATAGCAAATTGACAGAATTAGCACGATTAGCAGATGAAGGTGACGAGAGAGCATTAGGCGAGCTTACAGCTATCATAGCGAGGACTCGAAAGCTAAAGGATACTGTGACACCATTTATCCCGGAGCTTGACGCTGCGAGTATCAAGGCCGCAGTAGACGAGTTACCACCACGAGTGGCTGTTCCTACGAACCTGAACAGAACAGCCATGTGGAAGGCAGCGGAAAAGGCTACTGTCGAGCCGGGCGCTGAGTCTATTGCTAAGGTTGATGAAGTAACCACTGCCCTTGCCCATGTTGACGTTGCCAAATCGTTCGACAAGGCGAAGAAGAAGCTGACCAAGGAAATGGTTGAGCTTGACATTAAGAGTCACCCTGCCCATGCAATGGCCTCTTATATCGAGAAGGCTGGCGGAATTAACGCTACAGGGTTAAAAAATGTAGACGTTCCATACGCAGAAACAGCAGAACTCCGCAAGTTGTTCCCTAAGATGTTTAGCAAGGGAGTTGACATTAACTATTCAGCCTTGATTAACACGAGCAAGGAGTTTGGTTACGGGACTGATATGCGTAAGATGTTCGATTATATGCGTATGACTCCGAATAAAAAACAGTTCACCGAATACACCGAGGCCATGCTGTCAAAGGAATTTGACGAGATGTACCAGGGCATGTTCGATGTTCGTAAATTTGAGCTTGAGCAGAAGTTGATGGGCGCACAGGTTGACCTTGCTGATTTAACCAAGAGCAGCAAATACAAACGCATACCCACCAAGGACGAGATTGTAGCCCTCCGTGGCGCTGTCAAAGTGGCCAAATCAGTTCGCAGCATCTCAAAGAAACAAGCCTTTGATTCTATGACAATGGCCGAGAAGCAGGCAAGTAATAACGCTGCTGCTAAAATGGCAGAGTATAAAGCTGCAATCAAGGCGAGGCGTGAGCAGGCCAAGATAGAGATAAGGTTAAACAAGGCTATCCTATCACCGTCTGTTGACCCCGCATGGCAAGAGCAGCTTGCAGTCGCTATGCAGACATGGGCAGGCAAGTCGGCCAAGCAGGTGATTGAGGGTATCCCTGATAAGAACATGGGACAATTCCTCGCTACCCAGGTGAAGGACTCACCCCTTGGCGATGCGGTCAGCACCTTTATGAACAGCGATGAGTATATCAAGTTCTTATCTTTGCCAAAGAGAAAAAGTGTCGACCAGTTAACCCTAGATGATTGGGGTGTTATCGACAGGTTCCAGAAGTCATTCAACATGCTTGGCCGCAACGAGAAACAGCTTTCGTCTGCTCTTGAAAAGGCCAATCTTTCACAGGTAGTGGCCGAGATTAACCATAACCTGGCAGTTAACCCTAACATCCTTAGCGAGGTTGGCAGCAAGGCTGCTGAGGATAGGAACATATTGGAACGGCTATCCTACCCTTTGCTGAAGGTCATGCCTTCGCTGAAACGTATGCGGTTCATTGCCCGTGATTTTGATAACTTTGCTGATAATGGCATCTTCAAGCGTATAGTCGTTGACCGGGCGACCGAGGCCGAACGCCATTGGCTTGAGCTTGGTAACAAGTATATGCCACGAGTTCAGAAGGTGTTTGATTCTATCGGAGCTGAGGATCTCCAAAAACACTTTGCTTCCAAGGTAACATTTAAGGCTGGTGGCCATACCCTGGATTGGACAAGAGAGCGGTTGTTTATGGCAGGGTTAAACTCTGGCAATAGTTGGAACAAGGCAGCGCTGCTGAATACCATCGAGAATGAGTTGAAAGATTCAGGGATTGTTGCGGAAGTCTCGGAGAATGTGATTGGTGATATAACCTCTTTACTCACTAAGGGTGAGCAGAAGGCCATTAAGGAATTTTGGAGTATAACCAAAGAGCTTGGGCCACAACTCTCTGATGTTCACAAGACACTTACCGGCAAGACCATGAAGATAGAGGGCAATATGTTCCCTATCGCAGCAGAGGCAGACAGGCTTGCTGTAGGATCAGAGAAGACAGCGGAGAACATTCTCGAAAAGAATAATTATAGTAGTGCTTGGAAATCCCCCCAAGGCCGGAATATGCGAACCATGCGTAAGGGTGGGACAAAGAGGTTGCGCCTTGACGTTGATGTTATAGGCCGTCATATCCAAGACAGTATTTTGCAAGTCTCACATGCCGTTCACCTTAGTGACTTTAATAAGTTAATCAATGACAGGTCATTTAAGGCTGCGGTCGTTGACACTCGTGGCAAGGCATGGCTCGAGCAGCTTTACCATTGGCGTGACGCTGTTGGCCGGACGGCAGAAGGGCAGTCCAACGGAATACTTAGAGTTGCCCGTCACAACGTCACAGTGGCCATGCTTGGCATTACCAATATAGGAGTAATAACAAAACAGCCATTATCAGCCATTGCAGCGGTTAGGGAAATAGGCGGAGGTAGCGCAGTGAAAGGGCAGCTACATCTGGCCAAAGCTGCAAGGGATTTCCTTATTGACCCGTCTGCCATAGTGAAGTCCATTAACGATGTTGAGCCGTTAATGGCAGCTCGTGGCGGCACGATGAACCGGGAGATGTTGGAGATGATAGGCAGGTTCTCTCCCAAGGATAGCAAGTTCATAAGGAAATATCACAACCTGCAAAACTTGGCCATGAGCGGTATCCAGATGGGCGATAAGGTTGGCGCTCACAACACATGGCTTGCCACTTTTAACCGAGTGATGGAAGAGACTGGGGATTATACCAAGGCAAAGGAGATGGCTATTGACGTTGTAAATAGAACTCAGCCCGTATCGACAGCAACAGAGATGCCGCATGTCATGGCTGGCCTGAACGAGTGGAACAAGGCCTTTACCATGTTCATGGGGTACTTCAATATCCTTCATGGCATGACCTCAGAGATAACACGCCGCCTACCTTCTGCAATCCATGGGGCCACGGAATCGTATCAATTATCGAGAAGTGATGTTATGTCGTCACTATTCTTCATGTTCTTCGCCCCGGCAGTAACAGGTTATGCCGTAACGAAAGGGAAGTTGCCGGATAAAGAAGAATGGTTTGGTGTTAAGCCTGCTGCTTCATTGGCCACGGCAACCGTCCCTTATTTTCGTGATGTAAGCTCCTCCTTGTTTAGTGGATATGATTACAGCCCAACACCTTTAAGTAATATTGGCAAGGAACTGGTTAGCTCGATGAAGGAAGCTGGGAAAGGTGATGACCTCGACCCTAAGAGGCTAGGGAAGATTAATGCTAAATTAAGTGGATATGTTTTAGGATTACCTGTAAAGTCAACCATGGACAGGACGGCAGGCTTTTTAGAAATGCTTGAAGGTGATGCCTCTTTTCACGATGCGGTATTTGGCAAAGCAAAGGAAGATAGATAATGACAATAACAAGCGAAGTATTAAGAGCCGATCATGTCCCTAACGGGAGTACCACCAACTTCCCTACAGGTTTTTATTTCCTAGAGGACGAGCATCTGGCCGTTTACCTTTTGGTTGCAGGGGTTGAGTCATTACTTGTCTTGAATACCGACTACACGGTAACAGGCGCAGGGAGCCAATCAGGTGGCGAGGTTGTTATCAGTCCTGCTCCCACAGGAGATAAGCTGTCAATTCTCCGTGATGTGCCATTCACTCAGCTTACCGATTATGTGGAAGACGATTCCTTCCCTGCTGACAGCCATGAACGTGCGCTGGATAAGCTGACCATGGCTGTGCAGGAGTTGAAAGAGAACGGGGAGCGGTCACTTCAGGCGCCTGTAACAGATACCTCCGGTTTCGACTGGACGCTTCCAGTTCCCGCCCCCGGTTTTGGCTGGCAGGTTAACGCAGCAGGTACAGGTGTTGAGGAGACTGACGAGGCCTTTGCTGACTTCGTGCCATTGGCACAGGCGGCAAGCGTGTCGGCACAGAACAGCGCATCAGCAGCAGCGATTTCAGAAACCCTTGCTAACGAATGGGCAGAGAACCCAGAAGATAGCCCTGTCGAGCCGGGCGAATATTCGGCCTTTCATTGGGCCAAGAAAGCCGAGGCTGAGGTTTCCTTCCCTGCCGGGACAAGATTACTCCTAGCACAAGCGTCAGCCCCTCTAGGCTGGACACAAGATACAGACTCTGCTCTTGACAACCGTATGCTTAGGGTAGTTAACAGTGCAGGTGGTGGGACGGGTGGCTCACATTCCCCCATCTTGAACGATGTTGTACCTACTCATGGCCATACTGCCAGTAGTAATACTACAGGGAATCACACCCATTCTATAACCCTAGGTAATGGGCAGGGGACACCATCAAGTCGGCCTGTATACTCATACCCTAATGCCTATGGGACAGCATACACTAATACCGCAGGCAATCATGCCCATACAATCACTGTTGTAGATAATAGTGGTACAGACTGGACACCACGCTACATTGATATGATTATTGCTGTGAAAGACGCATGAAGGTAATAATTACATGCCCCTTAGGTAGCGAATGTGAGGAGGCCAAAGATGGTGCTATCCATCGTTGCGCTTGGTACTGTAAACTTGCAGGCCAAACCCCTGACGGCGAGATGGTTGACGAATGGCGTTGCGCTATGGCATGGCTACCAACCACGACACTGGAGACGGCAAGGACGAATAGGGGCCAAACCCAAGCCATGGAAACATTCAACGGCTTAATATCAAAAAAAGTAAAGGAGTTAACATGAGCTGGATAACTCTACAAAACGGCTCTCCAATCTATGGGCCGACTGACCATCCGGGGACGGTGCAAGGACTGTCGGGGAAAATCTACCAAGACATAGAGGCCTTGACTAAAGAGGAGCAGTTGGCCGATGGTGTCCATGAGTTTGTTGCAGCCACAGGCCCGGACTCTTATCACGAGGTTTTAGTGCGGTCTTATGAGGTGACTGACGGCATGTGTACTGAAGTCGTCACTTTTGCCGAAATTGGATTAACTGAAGCTGTAGCAATTAAAGTCGGGCGCATTAACATTGCAAGAGACAAGGCAGTTGCTGTAGGTAGGCAGGTCGTCCATGACGGCCACATCTATGACGGTGACGAGGCGGCGCAGGGGCGTATCAACAAGGCCCTAACAGTGTTCGGCTCCGGTGTCCCAATGCCTGTAGACTTTGCTTGGACTGATGCAGATAATACACCCCATGCCTTTACACTAACTGACCTTCAAGCCCTAGCTGGTGGCGTGGCAATGACAGAATGGGACATATTCAAGCAGGCCACTATCGCCAAGATGACAGCTAGGGCAGCAAGCACAGTGGCAGAAGTTCAAGCAGTGGAGTATACCCCATGAGCCAGAGGTCTGATTGTCGATACCAAGCCCTTCTCTCGCTAACAGGAGAGACAACTGGCAATGTTAATGAGCTGATGTTGCAGTGGCTTCAAGGCGAGGGCGCAACGTCAAATACACTTGCTGATGCTTGGCTTGAATACCTTGCCTCAGAAGGATTCACAGGCGACAGGAACACGGCTACATTCAACTGGTTACGAGATAAGGGGTACACAGGCGCATTACCTGATATGCTCTATAAAATGTGGTGCGTTGACGGTGGCCCCGCCACAGTCTGGTACGTAGCAGCCACTGGCACAAACGGTGACGGCCTAACGGGGGAGACTCCGTGGGTGGGGTTTAGTAATATTGATTGGGCAAGCATTGAGCCGGGGCATATCCTTGATGGTATGGGTGATACTTACGCTGATGCCTTTGAGGTTGCTGTTTCAGGCGATGCAACAGGGAATGTAACCATTCGTAATTTTAATATGGTCACAGCGGCTGATGATGCAGTCTTAACTCGTTCCCTTGGTGTCCACTATGATTACCTTACCTTCAAGGATGTTAATGTAGTAGCAGCAGTCAGGACAGGTATATATATTACAGCAGCTAATGTAACAGATGAAAAGCATGTGCTTGTCCATGATTGTGAAATATCAGGTATTTCCGGACACGCGCACTCTTATGGTATGCGTATTGTTGGCCGGAATGTAGTCGTTAATCGCACCGCAATCCACGATGTGGGTGAGGACGGTATCTATGCTACCGGCAACGGCCTATCTGTTCTAGACTCTCATATTTATAATGTATCGCAGGCGGCAGCAGGGCGTGGTGATTGTATCCAGATTGCTACCGAGTCAGAAGGCTACACCATTACAGGTAATACCCTCGACTTACGGGGCGGCACTAACCCCAAGCAATGTGTTGTGGCTCGTGTTTCGCAGACGGGAGCAAGGGGGCTTGTCGCTCGGAACAGGTGCTACGCTCAGAACAATGCGGACACAGTAAACACTAAATCCCAATGCTTATATCTTGCCAATGCAGATGTTTATGATAACGAATGTAGTGGTGGTACTTTCAGTAATTGGTATGAAGAC
>QNAF01000010.1 GCA_003641405.1 Candidatus Zixiibacteriota bacterium
CATAAAAACTACTCGCATTAAAACACTGCTATGACTGACCGAGAATGGTCACAGCGAGCGAACAGACAGCGGGAGCGAGCGCCAGGCGCTCACGAGGCAGCGACTAATTTTTTCAGCCTGCCTTTAATCATTGTTCGGGTCAGCGGTGAAACGCAATCAATGAACAGTTTCCCCTCGGCGTGATCGTACTCATGCTGGACGGCTCGTGCCGCTATTCCTTCAGCGGTGACTTCAAACTCATTGCCGTCTAAATCCAGCGCTCGAATCCGGACTTTCTCCGGTCGGGTCACTTTCAGGTACAAATCCGGGAACGAAAGGCAGCCTTCTTCGAGCTCAACCTCTTCTTTGCTGCGTTCGATAATCTCCGGATTGATGAATACCCTGAGGGTTTCGTTGATATCGACCGCTCTGAGGTCGATAATAAACACGCGTTTTGCCACGCCAATCTGGTTTGCCGTCAGCCCCAAACCACTGGCCCTGTTAAGTGTGTCCGTTAGATCGGACACTAAATCTTTTACGTCCTGGTTGATCTCGTCAACCTTCTTGGACTTTTCCCGCAGTACCGGGTCGCCGTATATGACGATCGGTCGCTCAGCCACAGCAACTCCTAAAGTTGCAACATCTACTTGTCCACACGAGCGGCTATGGAACTCTTGAGAAACTCAAGTTTCGTCTGATCGTTGATCCGAATGACAATTTTGCCCTTGGCTTCATCGATTGCGAAAATTGTTCCAAACATACCGCCGGTGGTAACAATTCTGTCACCTTTTTTCAGCTCACCTAAGAGCTTTTCATGTTCTTTCTGTTTCTTCCGTTGCGGGCGAATCAGAAGCAGGTACATGACCACGAAAATCAGGCCAAACCATAGCAGCGTAAACATTCCACCGCCGCTGCCGCCATCCGGTCCACCACTCATTGCTACAATCCAATTGTAGTCCAAAACGGCTCCTATCATTACTTTATCGGCCAATAGTTCAAAAAATGAACAGTAAATTCCTCTCGGCCTGTGAGCATAGCACATAAGTGCTTGCAGCGCAAGATAATTCTATGAGTCAAACAGGCCCATGCAGGCTTGGTTCCACCGTCTCGAATTGCTGATGTTCGGTTATGCATAGCAATAGTCGGGTTCCGAACATGGTTCGTTGCAGTGAGAAACCCGACATCTTCCCGAAGTAGGAAACAACCATACGGTGGGCGGTGTACGTCCTCGTGCGCCGCCTGGCGCCTAGATATCGGCAGATGTGGACATCTGCCGGACACGAGAACCCCAGAATCCTCACAAAACCACCTCAATTCACGCCCTCAGCTCCATTTGTAGAGGGCTACGTCAATGGATCATGCATGATGCAAAAAGACCATCAAACAACTACTCCGAACCCGAAAAAACACAAAACGAACCCATTCCCCCGCAAACCCCTGACTCATAGTCACTTGGGCTGTATTAGATCTTGATTTAGGCCAGGAATGTCAGCTTATTGTTACTTTCAGCAACAGCCTGCAAGGGGCTGGATCAAGAATAGGGATGTTCTCCCGTTGATTTCAACGGTTTGTCAGTGAAACAGCTACCTGGTATCGGTAGCCAGTGGGAACGAAATGCTGATGCACGTGCCCTTGCCGGGCGTGGAGTCGATATCCAGTTTGCCGCCATGGTTCTCTATGATTCGCTTACAGACCACCAGGCCGAAGCCATGACCGGTTTCTTTGGTGGTGAATTTCTCGCGAAACGCGATTGCAAGTGATTTTGGATCGAATCCCGATCCGGTATCACGGATGGAGGTGATAAACCGGTTGTGTTCGGCTTCTGTTTCAAGGGACACCGTGATCTTTCGAACATCGCTATCTACAGTGGCGTCCGCAGCATTGTTGAAGAGATTGTAGAACAATTGCTGAATCTGGAGAGTGTCAGCTTCAAACGGAGTCGGGCTCAACTGCTCAGGCGAGATTATTTCCACGCCCCGGAAACGTTTCTGTGGACGCAAGTACTCGATAACTTCTGTCAGGATCCGGTCGAACGGGACTATCTCCTTAGCGGAGGAGATGGGACGAAGATCCATGAGGTTGCTTGTGAACGTCTTGATTTTCTCCAGCGTCGATGTGATTGCGCTAACGTACTTGCCGAGCTTATCGTAGTTCTGTTTCTGAAGGTGGAGGTCAAGCAACTCCATGTTTCCCGAAACTACACCGATGAAATTGTTCAGTTCATGTCCGATTTCAGCCGACATCTCTCCTCGTGTCGCCATTTTTTCGAGTTCGATTGTTTCATCCTGGAGAGCTTTGAGATTGGCGTAAGCGGCCCGTGTTTCTTCCAGCAAGGACACATTATCAAGTGTGATCGCAAGCTGGTTGGCCATGACGGAAAGGAACTTCACATCACTTTGCTTGATTCTAACTGTGTCCGCATCTGCTTCCAGTGTGATTATGCCGTGGAAGGTCTCGGCTCGTCTGACAGGAACCACAACCATTAGTTTCTGCTCGGTCATCCAGGATGGACAGAGGAACGGTTTTAGATTATCATCCGGCTGCATGTTGTGAATTGGATGATCGTCATCGCAACCCAACAGGACGGGTTCTTGCCAGGAGATAGCTTTGGGCTGACTAAACAGGCTTTGTAACGGTTCTTTTCCAAGCGTGGTCTTCTGATGCCGGTTTCCTTCGATTGTGAGCATTACGAAGCTGTCCTGCTCGTCATCCATATAGAGAACCGATCCGTTGCTGGACCGTTCATGCATCATTGCGAACTTCAGCGATGACCGCACGAGGGACTTTCTGTCGTCGGCTTCGAAGAGCATATGGCTCAGGTCTGACAGGCCTGTCAATTTCTGGGTGGAACTCAACTCAGCACTTTCGCCGAGTTTGGAGACCGCGTTGCTGACTGCCGCCCTAATCTCAGGCAACTCAAATGGTTTCATCACATAGTCCAGGGCACCGTGCTTGATTGCATCTTTAGCGGAATTGAGAGATGCATAACCGGTCATGAAGACTACGCCGGTGGCGGGATGGAGGTTGCGTACTTTCGAGGCCAGTTCGATCCCGCTCATGCCAGGCATGCGGATATCCGTGATCAGCAGATCGGTCGGCTCTTGATTCAAATGATCAAGTGCTTCCTCACCGCTGGAGGCCGTCTCAACGTGATAGCCTTCGCTCTCCAGGGCGTCTTGCAGCAGAGAACACACGACGGCTTCATCATCCACAATCAGGAGTTTGGTCAGCTTGTCAACGACCGTTGTCATGGTGTCTTCGATTCTTCGAGGAGTAATAGCGCTTGACTAAGAACTGTGCGGACCTGGTCGAGATCAAACGGCTTTCGCAGATAGAAATGGCTGTGTGTGCTGTGAATGCTCTCCGCGAGATCCTCAGGAAGCGAATCTGTGAAAATAAACGGAAGTTGCTGCCTCTTGGGGAGTTCTGACAGAATCTCATAGATATTTCCATCGGGTAGATGCAAGTCACATATGCATAGATCCCAGTCGCCTTCGCAAAGCATACTGACTCCGGTTCTGCTATCGCCAACCGATTCTACTTCATGTCCGTCGTCGGTCAGCAGTTCCATGAGCAAGGTTCTAATAACCTCGGAGTCATCTATTACCAGGATTCTGGCCATTGCTATTCCTGCTTCTGTTCCAGAGCGTTATCAATTTCTCGGAACAGCTCTTTGATGCTAAAAGGCTTTGCAAGGAAAGCGCAGGCTCCGCCGGCTACCGAGTCACTTGCAGTCTTCAAGCTCGAATAACCTGAAACAACCATCACTTTGGTATTGGGTCTCAAGTCACTGGCGGCCTTGACTACTTCTTCGCCCGACACTTTCGGCATACGAAGATCAGTGATCACCAGGTCGAAAGCCCTTTTCTTCAGATGCTCGATTGCCTCGTCACCGTCGCAGGCAAGCGTGAGATCGTAGTCCTCCAGGACCTCCGACAGGAAATCGCGGATTATCTCCTCATCGTCCACTATCAGTATTGAGTGTCGTTCTGACGTATCCATCGGTATATCAACTCAGCTTGTTTGTTGTCGGTCCTTATTCTCAAGATTATCGGTCTGAACGCATGATTCCTGAGCCGGCAGTACAATTGTGAATGTTGTGCCCATTTCTGGTTCCGATTCAACAGTTATTTCGCCGCCGTGTTCCTTGATAATCCCGTAACTTACCGAGAGACCCAATCCGGTTCCTTTGCCAACTTCCTTGGTTGTAAAAAACGGTTCAAAGACCTTGTTCAGGTTTTCCTTCGGAATACCATGACCATTATCGGAGAACACCAGTTCTATGGCCCCTCCAAACTCGCCAAGAGCCGGGCTGAACTTGGAACGAACAGTGATCACAGAATCCGGTCCGGAGGCATGCATGGCGTTTATTATCAGGTTAGTGAAGACCTGTTGGAGTTGGCCGGCGTTGCCGTAGATGTGCGGAAGATCCGGGGCCAGGGAGATATCCAGATGAACCCGGTTGATCTGGAGTTGATGCTCGACAAATGTTGCTGTTTCCTTGATTGCCCTGTTGACATCAACTTCCTCAAACTCAACGCCCCTGGAGGAACGTGAGAACCGAAGCAGATTTTGCACAATTGTCTTGCAGCGCCGAGCCTGATTCTCGATGTCTCTTACGTGACGAATGTAGGCATCGATCTCTTTAGCAGTCGTCGCCCCGGGGACATTCTTGCGCAGTTTCTCAAGCGTGAACTGAGCATATCCCAGAATCCCCCCCAGAGGGTTGTTGAGTTCGTGAGCAACTCCTGCTGCAAGTTGACCGATCGCGCTCATTTTCTCTGATTGAATCAGTTGCGCCTGAGCATCTTCGAGCTGCTGCGTACGCTCGATTATTTTTTCTTCCAGCGTACGGTTGTACTTCTCGATTTCCTCGCGGGATTGCAACAGGGATTCTGCCATTCGGTTAACAGTTCGTGCCAGATGACCGATCTCGTCCTGTTGATCAATCTTCACGCGGGTATCGAAGTCGCCCCGACTGATGTGGTCTGTGGCTTTTACCAACTCGGTTAGTGATTTTGTGACGGCCTTAACCGTGAAAACAACCACAATGATGGTTGTAACGACAACCATCAGAGTCAGCAGAATAGCGGCTGTTTTGGCTTGCGTTATGTCTCTGTCCACTGTCCGCGTGGACATGCCAAGCTCTATGAAGCCGATCGTTTCAAGGATGGTGGGTGTAGCCAGAGACTTGTCTACTCCGGCCGCCATGCCCAGCGTCTCTCTGCTGAGCTGCTTCTTCTCGGTCGTTATTGGACTGATCTGTACATACATTAGGTGATTGTGAATCCTGCAAAGCACATAGTCTGATACGAGCATTGCCTGATTGCGTCCCCTAAGGCGGACGTCATGAACCTCAGTCGCATCAGCCCCCATTTCGCCATAACTCGAGAGCAAAACACCTTCAGTGTTGGTGATTCGGCAATACTCGACAGATTCAAACTGATACAACACTCTGAGTAACTCATCAAGTTCATACTTGGATTCGAAAAGCACACCGCTTTCGGCATTGATGGCAATCATCCTGATTAAGGTTTCGGCCCTCGATTCCAGTTCGCGTCCGATGCTGTCCGACTGTTGGTCAATCAGATAACCGCTCATAATCACGGTTGAGATCACGACCATGATCGAGATGGGCACCGCGAACTTCAATCGCAGTGAGGTTCCGGAGATTAGCCAGGATGGTCTCATCGGTAGACCTCCTTGGCAATGGCGACCAACTGAGGTGGAATCTTGATTTCCAGACGAGTCGCCGTCCTTTCGTTGTAGTGGAACCAGGTGATATCGGGAGTGGTGACCGGGATGTTTACCGGTTTGGTGCCGGAAAGCACGGCACTAACAATTGTACCTGCCTGTCGGCCAATGGCTTTGTAGTCGAAATCAATCGCGAACAGCGCTCCGGATTCTACGACGTGTCGAGAGAAGCCCATGAACGGAAGTCCGTACTTCAGCGCGTTCAGCAGAATGTACTTTGTCGATTGTGGGTCGAACAAGTTGGGGTCTGCAACAGACCAGAGCCCATCGACATCAAGGGCAAAGGATTCAAGAGCCTTGCCGAGATCGCTGGGGCTGGTGATTTCTACTGCAACGAGCTCCAACCCCATTTCTGTGGCGACAACGCGCGATGGTGGAATCAGGCGAGCAGTGTTCGAAGTGTAAAGTACGCCAATTTTCTTGAGATCGGGAACTATCTCTCGGAAATATCTGAATTGTATTTCGACTGGTATGTCAAGAGAAGCTCCTGTGATCAGTTCACCGGGCTTATCGAGAGATTCTACGAAACCGGAGATCGAAGGATACATCACGGATGAGAAGACAGTAGGTATGTTCGGGAAACTTTCCTTGGCGATCCGCGTTGCCGTACTGCCGATTGTCAGGATTACATCCGGATGAGCCATCCTCACGGAGTCGATTTGTGAAGATAGAACATTATTACCGATTTTCAGATGGACATTGACAAAGCTGACGGAATCGGAACTTCGCTTGATTACTGATCGAGCGCCGCTGATGGTCCTTTTGGTAGAGGTAAGACTATCGCTGAATAGTATGACAACTGTCTCTGTTCGGGCAGTCGTCGCCCCACCACAGATCACCAGGACGGTGAAAACGATTCCAATGAAGTAGCGTACGTAATTTATCACCAATTTCACCCGTTTGTCCCACTTTATACCTGCAGTACAAAGCAGACATCTGCGAATACCACGGGCATATTTCTCCACGTGGTTCCTCTGATGGGCGATTATCGGGTGTTTCAATGATAACTTAATCGAATTACAGGAGAAACGGCGAGAACAACAGAGAATCGAAAAAGATAGTAATCTGATCGGTCAAAAAGTGTCAAGTTTTCGACTCAGTCGACCGAAGTATTGAAACAGGAGTTTTTTGTTCATGTCTATACGAATCGAAATCTGTACGAATCGATTTTTCGGGTGAGTTACTTTTATGGCGAACCTAAGAATATGGAGAGAAGGCCTTGAATAAGCGGCTATTACATTCGGCCACTATCCTGGCGCTGATTCTGACGCTTGTTGCCATGGGGACGGCTCAGGCGAAAGTAACGGGGAAGATTTCCGGGGTAGTTGAGGATTTTGAGACCGGGGAGCCGGTGATCGGGGCCACTGTCAGAGTGGTTGGGTCAAACCTGATCACGCAGACGGATGAAGATGGTGAGTATTTCATCATCGGGGTTCCGGTTGGCAAATATGATCTGGCAGTTACTCACGTGGGGTTCAAGCAGCTAATCAGGAAGGAAGTCCGCGTGCTTCTGGATCTGACAACTCCCGTGGACTTTGCAGTGCTGGAGGTTGCTGTGGAAATGGATGAGGAGATGGTGGTTTACGCTTCTGCTCCACTCATTCAGAAAGACCTTACGGCCTCGCGGATTACGTTCACCGAAGAGCGCCTGAGGAACCTGCCCAATATCACAACAGTGCAGTCGGTTCTTACCAACTACCCCGGGGTAGTGGTTGGTCGGGACCGTGCCCTGCATGTGCGAGGCGGTCGCTCAGGTCAGGTTAGTTACTACTACGATGGCTTTTCCGTTCAGGATCCGTTCACTGCCAGCGCCGGTATCCGGATTGTTCCGAATTCACTTGAAGAACTCTCGCTCACGTCAGGTGGTTTCACTGCCGAATACGGTGAGGCGCTCTCAGGTGTCGTGAGCGCGGTTACGCGGGAGGGTGGTTCACAATACCGTGGAAGAATTAGAACCTATCAGGGTGCCACTCAGCCGTATGATGTCAATACTGGAACCTGGGGAGATTTCAAGAGCATTGCCAACAGGTCGGTAAGCTTTGATCTGTCCGGGCCGGTTCCGGGGCTGCGCGGAAAACGCTGTTCGTTCTTCTCGGCTGGAGAATACCTGCGCGATGACAGCTACTTGCCGCACAATTGGCAGACAACCTACACGGGAATCGCTAAACTGACCGCTCAGCCGGTTCAGAACCTCAAGGTCAAGACAAACGTCACGTACAGTGAATCTGACGCAGCCGTCTACTACCACCGGGATGTCAATGGTGTCTCCTACGACTTCAATCTCGACGGACTCCCGTTGTGGGAGCGCAAAGCATACCTGGCTGGTCTCTCAGGTAACTACGCCTTCAGTGAACGTGTCATTCTCTCAATGACTATGAACCGTTTCTATACGCGAACCAGGTCAGCTCCGGGGCATTTGATGGACACTCACTGGAGTGAATGGCCGGGATACTCGGAGGATGAAGACGGGGATTACGACGGCACAATTGATAACGAGAACTATGGCAACGACGCTGACCTTTTTGATCCGATGCAGGCAGTCGGTTTCACAGTTGGTGAGGATTTCGACCCAACATACTCATTACGGGAGTCAGCCTACAATTCGCTCATTACCAGTGTAATAACACAATTGAATAAGAATAACCAGGTGAAAGCCGGATTTGAGTATCGGAAATATAAGGTTCTGAGGGATTTCAAACAGTTCTACAACGCAACGCCTTACGGAGAGCGCTACAGCAGCAATCCGATCTACGCCTCGTTCTTCGTAGAAGACAAACTTGAATACGCTGATTTTGTGTTAAACCTGGGTCTGCGCTTTGACTATCGTAACTCTGACATCTCCTACAATTACACACCGGATAACGAGACAGCTCACTATAAGGAATCGGCTTCACGGTCTCGTCTATCACCGCGTCTTGGGATGTCCGTTCCGATCTCGGAGAGGTCAGTAGTACACATGAACTACGGTGTCTACTACCAGGTACCGCGGTATGAATACTTGTATACGAATATCCAGGGCGAAAGAAGGTCCGGATGGCCCCTCTTCGGCAATCCTGATCTTGAGCCGGAGCAAACCATCTCCTACGAGATTGGTCTGGACCACTTGATCAGTGACCGCCTGCGGCTGGATATCGCAGCCTACTACAAGGATATCAGTGATCTTGTCACTACCAGGGCTGAGCAAGTTACTGTCGATAATCGGGATTACACACTCACCAAGTACACCAATGACGATTACGGTTCTGTAACGGGTCTCGATATCGCGCTGGAAATGCTTCCGCAGTCGAGCCACCTCTCGGGCTCAGTGTCGTACGGGTACATGGTCGCCAAGGGAAACGGTTCCTACGCTAACGAACCGTACTACACGTATATAGGTTCAACTACCGACTCGCTGGCACCCATATCCGAATACCCGCTCAATTATGATCAGCGCCATACAGTGACGGCTGTGCTTGATTACCGCGTACCGCGTGATTGGTCTGCAAACCTGTTTGGGTTTGATGTGCCGGGTGCCTGGGGATTGTCCATGGTCGGCTACTACGGTTCCGGATTGCCTTATACGAAAACGAATGAAGATGGCAGCCGCCTGGGTGATCTTAACCAGGGACGCTTGCCCGCCAACTACACGGTTGATATGCGCTTCAACAAGGATATGTACTTTGGTGCTGGAGCCAATATGCTGACATTCTTCGTTGAAGTGGACAATCTCTTTAACCGACGAAACGTACTAAATGTCTACTCCAGGACGGGTCTGGCAGACGACGACGCGCAGTCGGCCGTGACAGGCTTCGCTCTTGAAGATCAGCCTGAAGTAGAAAGATATGATAATTTGTATGATCATGATCCGCTGCACTACTCACCCCCCCGAACTGTACGGACCGGGTTAGAGTTCAGCTTCTAAGCCGGAGAACGAGAAATGAAACGATCGAATAAGTCATTGATCGCAGTGATACTGGTAGTGTGTCTTGTTGTCGGCCTTACCGGTATGGTTGAGGCAAAGATGCCGGTTCAGTTCCCATCGCCGGGAGAGGATCGTCCTTTGCTGGTACCATCACCGGAGAGTTACGATGAGGTCATTCACGATCAGGGAAACATAACTACAACAGTAGACAACTTCGGTTATATTGGCGGTTGGAGTTACTATGGTTTTCCCTCGGGGGAATATCCAAGTGGTTCCGGGCGTAACTACATCGCCGAGATATGCTACTGGATGGGTGCTGTGACTTCCGAAGGTGACACGCTTGTAGTCAATACCTGGGAAGATTGTCAGGGCATGCCTTCGCTCATTTCAGGTGAGGCTGAGAACCGTATTCTGTTTTCTACGGATACAACCCGGTATTACAACTATGACCCAACTGATACCGTCGGAGTCGGCAACGGAAGTCCAGCCAACGGCTGGAGAGTCTGGAATCCGGCAACTGAACAGTGGGACTACGAACAGAACTACAGTCCGGCCCTTCCCGGTTTCTACGACGGGGGACCGGTCTCAGTACAGGAATCACACTATCGCTTTACTGACGACGCTTCCGGAAGCTCATTGATGGGTCTCGAAATGACGCATACTGTCCTCCAGTGGGACTACTGCTATAATGAAGACTTCCTGTTTGTCATTGTCGAAATCACAAACACTAACGCAGATATTGACTATGACAACTTCGCGTTCGGCCTGTACGTGGATATGGATATTGGTGGCTATGACGACTACGGAGAAAACGGCCGTCTTGGCGACCTGGTAGGCTCAGATTCTACCGAGAATCTCGCCTGGACTTATGACGAAGACGGTTATGATCCCGGATGGGGAAGCAGGGTAACGACCGGTTTCATGGGAACCAAGTACCTTGAAACGCCGGATGATATCGGGATGACAGCTTTCAGAACCGGTGAATGGGAAGACTTGCCAGGTGAGGATGGTGGTCGCTTTGAGGTGATCAACAGTGCCCAGTATGATGAAACCCTGGAACCGTACGACCAATACTATGTCCAGTGTACACGCGGTATCGATCTGGTTGCCGGTCACACTGTTCGTGTTGTATTTGCAATCGTTGCCGGTGATGATGAAAACGATTTTCACGCCAATGCGTCTCTGGCCCAGGATCTGTATGACAATCACTTTGTTGGTCCCGAGCCTCCGAATGTCCCGACACTGTACACCAGTGCCAGAGATGAGAAAGTCTACTTGTACTGGAATGACACGGCTCGGTATAGTATCGATCCTCTGTCCGGCGAGAGCGATTTCTCCGGCTACAAACTGTACAAGAGCGAGAACCGGGGCATAACCTGGGGAGTTGAGGACGAAGACGTTGACAACACTTGTCTGACGATAGATTACATACCCATCGCTAGCTGGTCCGTAGATGAACCCACTCATCCCATTCCATGCACCTACATCGATACCGGTCTTATCAACGGTGTCGAATACTGGTATTGTCTGGTGGCATTCGATGCTGGTGCCAGCGACGTTGGTATAGATATACTCCAGAATCCGTTCAGTTCGTCGGATGCAGCCCCGAACGTGGTCATTGCGACTCCGCGTACCGACCCTGCAGGTACTTTTGAAGCCGCCGGGACAGTGGCCCACACCTACAACGGGACAGACGAGCCGTCCGAAGGCACTGTGGTTGCGACTGCGTATGATCGTTCCCAGTTGCAGGACGGAGACTACCAGGTAGTCTTTGAAGATGCCTTGGATGATACTTACTATCACCTGATAAATGTGACGACGGGCGATACCCTGCTCGCCAACCAGACGTTCACCAGCGATGACCCTGAGATGTTCAACTTGGTTCAGGGCATGAGAGTCGCTGTCAACAACGTTGATCGCGAGCCAGAGTCAATAGGTCAAACCGAGCTTGGCGGGGCCGACACCAACCTCGTACTGTACGAGTGGTGGGGACCGGCACTTCCCGCCTTGACAGGTGACACTGCCGACGTTTTTTCGGATGCTCTCTACCGTCCAAATTACGAACTGCGGTATACCGGCCAGACAACGGTGGCACCAGATATTCTGGATGGCTTCTACGGGCCTTCACCGGCGTTCTCGGTACCGTTCGAGGTCTGGAACACCAGTTCAAATGAGAGAGTATCGCTGGCGGTGTATGACTATGTGGGCAATGGTATCTGGGATTCGTACGACCCATTGATCATTGTCAATTATGCGTATAATGAGACTCAGGACCTGACAGACCTGGCGTTTCCGTACTACTACGGTTGGATGTTCGAACTAGATGAATATGTTTACAACCCGACAGTCGGCGACGTGTTTTCAATTGACGGTCCGCAGATGAACGGTCCTGATGACGTTTTTGAGTTCTCGGTTGTCAGCGATAATGTCAATGACGCCAGGGCCGCGGCGGAAATGGCCAACATCAAAGTCGTGCCCAACCCGTACTATGCTCATGCCGGTCATAATTGGGAAGATGACCAGGGGGAGATTCACCTTGAGTTCCAGAATCTTCCTGATGAGTGCACCGTCCGCATTTACACGCTGGCGGGTGATTTGGTCAAGACGCTTGAGCACTACTCCAACGAGGGCGGTACCGAAAGATGGGACCTGCTGTCGGAAGGTCAGAGACTCGTTGCGTCCGGAATGTATTTCTATCACGTGGAATCCAGGTATGGTGACCGCACCGGTCGCTTTGCTGTGGTGAAGTAACGGAGGCCCCAGTGAGAAAGCTGCTTATTATTACTCTGATACTTGTTGCGCTGGCCGGAACGGCCTGGGCCAATCAAGCCAGGGTTGGCTCCAGCGGAGCTCAGTTTCTCAAGATAGGTGTGGGTTCAAAGTATCAGGGGATGGCCGAGGCGTCCGTGGCGGCCACCAACGATATTTACTCGCTCTATTGGAATCCCGCCGGACTGGTGGAGATTGAGAACTGGGCGGTCGGTTTTACCAACGTAAACTGGCTGCTCGACGTCGATCTCAATTTCGTTGGCGCGGCGAAGTACTTTGAGGACTTTGGTGTGGTGGGAGTTTCAGCAACGATTCTATCCATGGATGAAATGGATGTGACAACTGTCCTGGAACCGGATGGTACCGGCCAGACCTACACGGCTTCTTCATATGCTATCGGTTTGTCATTTGCCCGCCAGCTCACCAACCGCTTCGCTTTCGGGAGTTCGGTCAAGTTTGTCGGCGAGAATATCGGCAATGTCGATTCCAGGGGAATTGCGTTTGACTTTGGTACTCTCCTCTACACCGGGTTCAACTCGCTGAGAATCGGCATGGCAATCGCCAACATGGGACCGGACATGAAGTTCACAGGCAATGCGCTCGCAGTTCCGTACAATGACCAGAGTGACTCGACAAGCATCCCTGTCGGGGCTGAGCTTTCGACCACTCCGTACAACCTGCCGCTAACGTTCAGGGTCGGAGTGGCCTATGATCTCGAAGTCGGTCCGAAGTCCATGCTGACCTTATCGACTGAGTTCAAGCACCCTTCGGATAACGAACAGAGGGGTTCGCTGGGAACTCAGTTTGCCTATGACGAGAGGTTCTTTCTCAGGGGCGGCTATAAGTTCAATTACGACGAAGAAACATTTGCCCTTGGCGGAGGATTAGTGACACCGCTCGGTAATGATACCCAACTGGTAATTGACTACGCCTGGCAGGATTTTGGAAGGTTACAGTCTACCCAGCGTTTTTCTGTGGGGTTCACCTTCTAATCGATATGCAATGATCTCTGGAAGCCCCGTAATTGATTTGCGGGGCTTTTTTTCTGTCCTATACTGGACACTGCCGATAGAAGATTGTATACATGTTACTGACATTTCAATATAAGGTAATCGGTTATGAAACTTGCTATCAGAATGACATTAGTCTTCGCTGTTCTCCTCTCTACCTCCATGGCTGCACCAGCCAGAGGAACCAATGCCAGAGCGGGGGCTCTGAAGGCAATGAATCAGTATTTCGAATTGTTGTCTATGGGAAACATGGAGATCGCCGGGGATATGTGGTTGCCGGAAGCACTGGAACGTTCCAGCAGGTTTGGAATACAGTATACCGGGATTCCGCTCAGAGTGGACTGTACTTCGCCTGTAATACGCGACCTGGACGTTATGAAGAGTTTTCTCGATCAACCTATCCGCAACTATGAGTGTTTTCCTAACAGCGACTGGTGCAAGTTCAATTTCTCCAAAGCAGTTGATACCAAGTCGGTCAACTATACATACTGGAGCAAGAAGATAGGTGACTGGAGCTGGCTGGGGTATCCACAGGACTACTACAGCGCCGACTGGCCGGTGACAGAGAGCAAATATTTTCGTGTTCACGTCGATCCGGCAGTGGGTGACTTCATCAATGGCATTGTTCTGTCCGAAGCTGACAGGTTTGTTGAGCGCGTCTCCGACACACTGGGCATATCCGGGTCGATACGCAAGCAGATCGCCAGGCAAAAGATTGAGTATTTCTACTGTGGCTCGGACAGCGTAGTGGGGGAGATCACCGGCCATCGGGCGAAGGGTATTCTGGATTTGGCTTCCAACGATGTTATTTCGGCTACCTTTCCTCATTTTCACGAGGTTGTCCATCTGCTTGCCAATATACGACTTCAGGAGTTACCGCTTTTTACCTTGCCGATTATGCGTGAAGGGTTCGCGGTGCGATATGGTGGCCGCTGGGGGAAATCTAACTGTGCTTTGATGGACCTGGGTGTCTTTTTACTGGATGAAGAACTCATATCCCTGGATTCTATCCTGACGATGAGGGGTTTCGAGTCCGAATCAAGCGCGGATATCGTGTATCCCGTGGCTGGTGTTTTCAGTGCTTTTCTTGTGGATGAACTTGGCCTGGACAAGTATTTCCTGCTCTACCTGAGACTATCCGGACGATTCGATGAAGTCGACTCTCTGACTTCTGATGATGTCAAGGCGGCTATTGCGGAGATGGCCGGTAGAGAATGGGAAGAAGTGTCAGTGGATTTCATGGCGTTTCGCAACGAGAGAACGGACAAGCACCTGGTTGCTTTACCGGGAGGACTGGAAAAGGGGAAAGTGATTGTGCAGAGCGACGATTTTGTGGTAAGCAAAGACAAACACTGGATTGCGTTTGAGTTCACACCTGACTCTGCCGAAGGGCCACCAAGTGGCGGGTTCCTTTTTGCGCCTGTAGATGGTTTCGCAGGTCAGAAGTCACTGCTCTACCAGGAGCAATTCCCTGGTGAGCAATTTGACGGCTACCGTTTTGGCGTTGTGTACGATCAGAATGAAGCAGGACTCTACGACTACGCTACTAATCAGCTCATGGCCAAATTTATCTGGGGTCTGTCGCCCTCGGACAATTATTTTGATGCCGATGCAAACAAGATTACCATCAAGTTCAGGAAAGACCTGTTGAACAAGCAGCTTCCGCGAAAGAATGAATACAAGCTGCTGTCGCTCTAAGTGAGAATCTGATGGACACTGAGACCACAGTCATAGTTGTCCTTCTCGCGGCCATCCTGATCACGCTGTTCTGGGTGGCCTATCGACTGATATCGAACAAAAAGTCCGAACCCTCCGGTAATCTCGAAACAGCTATTCAATTACTGAAAGCCGACCTGATTGCGCGCCAGTCCGAATCACTCATGTCGCTGCGTGATTCGCTGGATGCGGCCAACAGAACAATCAATAATCGGCTAGCGGAAGGTACCAGCAGCCTTGATCGCCGAATGTCCGTATTGGGCGAGCTCGAAAACCGCCTGGGCCAACTGGCTACCCAGACGACCAATATCGAGAGTATCGGCAAGAACATTCAATCGCTTTCGGAGCTGCTTCGTCCGCCAAAACTACGCGGCATCTTAGGAGAGTTGTTGCTGGATAACCTGCTACAGCAGATTCTCCCCAAGGCCATGTATCATATCCAGCACCGGTTCGGAAACGGTTTGCGTGTTGATGCCGCGGTCAAGATAGGGGAGAGGCTGTTGCCGATTGACGCCAAGTTTCCCATGGAATCGTACGAGCGACTGAGCAAGCAGCCAGACGACGAAACCCTGCAGCGCGAGTTCTCGCGCACTTTCCGAAAGCATGTCGATGATATCGCTACCAAGTACATCCAGCCACAGGAGAACACGACGGACTTTGCTGTCATGTACATCCCGGCGGAAGCCGTCTACTACCAGTTTGTCGCGCAACAGCAACAGGGCGGTTTCGAGTATGCGCTGTCTAAGAAAGTCATTCCAAGTTCCCCGGGACACCTGTACGCGTTTCTTGTCTCGGTAGCGACTGTTCACTCAGAGCTATCACTGGCCAATTCTGAGTTGCTGGGGGACGCCAGACAACTATTGGCTGTCGTGAACGATCTGACGGAGTCCTCCGACAAGCTGGCGAAGTTCCACGAGAGAATGGAAAGCTCTCTGCGAACACTCTCCGGAAGTTTCGAGAAGGCCCGTAACGAACTGAGCGGCCTGCGCACAAAGCTCTCCGCAATGCGCACCCCTCTTGCAGACGATCCAGACACTGAGTCCATCACAAGTTCAGAGACGACTGAGTCATAGTCCCCGTGCACGGCAGACGTCCTCGTCTGCCGATATCTGGGCACAAGGCGGCGCACGAGGACGTACACCGCCCACCATCTATCAGTCCCGCAGGCAGGATCAACTACTCTGATAGTGCCTGCGATCCTCCAATTCCTTAACATTGGTACCTCACAGCTTGCAAGGATAGTTTTCAGAACATTTTGTAAGTTCACTGTCATGCTGAGCTTGTCGAAGCATGGTGCGTTATTCGGTAGCGACACCCTTCGATCCTTCGACAAGCTCAGGACAGGCTCCGCTCAGGGTGACAGAGACGCCTGACGCCATCACAACAGGGAGAACGGTGGTAAGTTGTAGTGAAACCTGTAACGAATACGGGGTGGTTTGTGGGCCAAGCGGCGGTGTGTGATGGAGTTGCAGCGAAATGGGTTCGTTTTATGTTTTTTCGTGTTCGTTGTGGGTTTTTGATAGCGTTTTTGCATTGTGGATAGGTGTGAAAAAGGGTGGTGAGAGAGTGATATGGTCATCATGTTAAGGTCCTTCACTTGCAGGGGTGAGACAGTGAATAGGAGTGGTTTGGTGGGGATTGTGTAGCAGGCGTGAGGGGGGAGGCACCCGTAAACCCCCTATTGCCTTGACATTGTGGCTGTTCTACTCTATATTGGTCTCAGATATTGGTAATTCAGCACAGAGAGTGAAATATGCGACGATCAGTTCTACTTTTTGGCCTTCTTTTGGCCCTCTTGACAAATCAATCATGGGCGGTTGAGCCTCTATTTAACTCTCGAATTGACTTCCGCGCCGGTGATTCCCCAAGGTCAGTCTTCTCAGCCGATCTTGATGGCGACTCAGACAACGACTTGGTAGTGGCGAATCGCTACTCATACAATGTTTCGGTCTTTCTGAACCACGTAGACGGCACCTTTGCGCCCTCTGTGGAATATCGCGTCGGAGGTAGTCCATCGTCGGTCTTTGCTGTCGATCTCGACGGGGATCTCGACAACGACTTGGCGGTGGCAAACGAGAGGTCAGACTATGTCTCGGTTCTACTGAACAATGGTGATGGAACTTTTGCCCCCTCTGTGAAGTATGTCGCCGGGGGTCGCCAAGCGTCTGTCTTCTGTGTTGATCTTGATGGTGACGACGACCACGATCTGGCGGTCGCGATTCCAAACTCAGACATTGTTTCGGTCCTGCTGAACAACGGGGACGGCACCTTCGCGACTGCCGTGGAGTATGGCGCCGGGGATGCACCAAACTCGATCTTCTCGGTCGATCTTGACGGAGATCTGAGCAATGACCTTGCGGTTGCGAATCGTGGCTCAAACAATGTCTCAGTCCTGTTGAATCTGGGTAATGCCCTGTTCTGCTGTATTCCACCAACCGTCGGTGACCTCGACCAGGGAGGCGGCGCTCTCGGTTTCAACTACGACGGCAGCGACCTGACCCTGATGATTGAGGGGTTGTTCATTAACCCGGCGCACGGCTTTGACGCTATCTGTCTCGACGAAGCGGATGTTGATTTCAGTTGCGGACAACCATGCGAGAACACGATGGTGATTGATGGCAGTGACTTAACAATGTTAATAGATGCCCTGTTCATTGCCCCGACACATTACTTGCCGAATTGTGACGGGACGGACAATTGGTAGTGGGGATTGGCGGGTTCGAGCGTTGACGATTCATGCGAGGTACCCGACACCACAGCTTTGCTCTACCGGCAGATGTGGACATCTGCCATCCACTGAATCGGCACATCCATATCAGGCCCAAACAAGTTTGAACCTGCCACCCAGCCGGTCGAGATTTGGCAGGATCACAGGCACTCTCGGAGTGGTTGATCCTGCCCTACAAGAGCTCACTCCTCCCAGACGGGATTGGCGATCTTGCCCACAAACAGAATCGCCCCGGAGACATCTTCGTGGATGACTACCAGGAATGGTCTGTTGCACATCAAATGTAGTGGCATGCTGTCGGTGAAAATGACCAGGGTAACAGCCGCAGCCTCAGTGCCGACTTCGTCAACCTGAACAAACGCCTTCTGCTTCACCTTGTCTATCCAGCCCACACCGTCAACGAACATGTTGCTGAAATCAGCTAAGCCGGGGTTGAAAGCAATCGCCATCCCCAGCGTCTGCAATACTTCACTGAGTCCAACTTCGTACTCAAACCTGAATCTCGGCAGCCACACTTCGAATCCCACCGGCTGAAACTCTCCCAGCCAGGCATTCCAATTCTCGGTCGTGAGGCTGTCAATCAGATCATCTGCGGTGAGGTCCGGGTTCAGCCACTGATTGGGAGCCAGAATGGTCATACGAAAATCGCCTCGACCATAAGGCAGACTGACCGCTTGAAGGTAATCGTTTGAGTACCAGGTAGCGTTGGTGTCCGGGGCAATTGAGTTCTCGTCGATCTGGATGGAATGTTCTTCCTCTGTAAGACGCATCATCTGGCAGTCCGTTTCGCCTCCGTCAGTCAGGTAGAAAGTCGAGGTTGCAGTATTTGCAGTATCAAAAGGAAACATCCAGTTGCCCTTGAAGTATATGGCATTCATAAGGATAGCCGCAACGCCGCTGATCGAGGCCGGTGTAACCATCTCAGTGATTTTGCCATTGGTGGCGTTGTCTACCCAGGCGTTGATTGTATCCGCCGCCCAGGGCTGCTGGAAGTCGATCTCTTCTATACGGGCGTCAAAATATGTCCGAGCCAGATCAATGAATTCCGGTTGAATGGCTTTTCCCTGTCTTGACCAGAACGAGTTGGCTACTTTGAACTCGACCAGCGGGTCAGTCTGTGTCAGAATAGCGGTCACATCACGATAGGCCTGGTTCATTTCTTCGAGCGACAACCCGGCCATCTGGAGCGTCGAACCGATAGCTTCTCGCGTGTCACCGTTCGCACCGTTGTAGCAAATACCGAGGGCGTAGGAGACGGACAGGGGCGACATGAAAATGTTCTCAGTAGCCGGGGTGTTATTGGCGATTTCGCGGAAAAGGTTGAGCCCGAACTTGTTGGCAGACTCAAGAATACCGGATTCCTGCGCTGTAAGTTCGGCCGGACTGCGGGCTGGTGGTGGGGCAGGTGATTGACTGCTCTGATCCGGATCGGTTGAACTGGAGCACTGTATGCTTAGCATACCGATCGTGATTATCAAAATCGAGATTATGGATTTGCGCATAGCTTCCCTCCGGCTAAAGGATTTGACCTATATGAAATATGTCGGCAGGTAGAGGCTATGTCAAGATGAACCTCGCAACTTGGTAGCGATCTCAAGGTCGAGGGAAACGTCACCGGCAATACCACGCGGCCACCTCAATGATGAGATGACCGCTGTGTGTATGCAATGTCATTGTTTCGTACTATCCTACGGGCACGGGTCGAGTGAGCCACTGGGGTTGATGAACAGTACATCGATCAGAATCGA
>QNAF01000011.1 GCA_003641405.1 Candidatus Zixiibacteriota bacterium
ACATACTACGGTAGCGTCGCCGGATGTTGTTCGTCACGACTTTACTGCAACCGAGGTTCCGATATCGGAAGTACAGATTATTGATATTCCGACTATTCTACCAACGACTACGATTCAGCAAAGCACGCCTCAGATGAAAGTATTACCATCCATGATTGATGTTACTGCCCCGGACTCCGGCGTTGCCTGGCAGGCGGGTGAGCAGTATACGATCCGCTGGGCTAGCAGTGACTTGGATGGGCCGGTCAAAATCAATTTAATCCAGGCACAGAGAGGAACCGATGGAGTTGTATCCTATTTGACTCTTCCCGTTGTTGCCAGTACCGAAAATGACGGTGTCTACGAGTATCTGGTACCGGAGCGTATGGGATTTCATTCCACTTACTTTACTTGCGAAGTGTCATCGCTTGATGGTCAGACAAAAGATCAGTCTCAGGCGTATTTTGATGTTTACACAGAGCCGATTGATATGACCTGCAAGATTGTAGACCTCAAGCAGAGTAAGCACTCGGAATTCTACGTGTTCTATTGTTCAGAACAGAAGTGGTTGGAATTTGATGTCTGGGTTCGTAACGACGGTACTCAACGACAGATTGATTTTGTGACGGTCAGTGTCATATTAATAAAGGAACCTGAAGAATTGGTAATGCTTCAGGAAGAATGGGGACTCAGCAGTATAAATTCTCAACTTTGGTATTCAACTCCCGAGCCGAGGAAATTTGATATTGAGGGCCATGATTGGACGGTAGGTTATATAGATGAATATGTAGATATTGAAAGTGGCGCCTACCGAGTGGAGATCGAGGTTAATCTGGATAACAGACTGGGCGAAAATCCGGTTTTGTTAGACAACAACAAATATGTGTGTCGCTTCGAAATCAGGTAGTAGAGAGAAAACTGTATTTTAGGATATATGATGGAGATATATAATGAATAAATCAGCGTGGGTTTTATGTCTGGTATTTCTCCTTTGTGTTATCCCGGCAGGATCAGTATCGGCCGGTGACATCGAGGAAAACTTGACTTATCAGGGTAACAAGGCCCGGATAACGGTTGGCACTATCAAGACAAAGGCCAGTCAATGCAGCTATGAGATGGCGGCGTCTATTGGAGAAATGTTGTCATCTACGCTGGTGAACACCGGTCGGTTCGTTGTGCTGGCCAGTCACGAAGAGGTGGCTGAACTGGCCGAAGAACTGGAGTTTGCGGGGTCCGAGTATGCCGAGTCCGGCCAAGGACCACAAAAAGGACTGATGGAAAGTGCGGACCTGCTCGTAACCGGTGCCATCACCGCTTTTGAGCCCAACGCCAGTGGTGGTGGTGGGATGCTCGGCGGACTCAAGAAGAAAGCGATGGGTTCGGTCGGTGTCAGCAGTAACAAGGCTCAAATCAACATGGAGATAAAGCTGATTGATATCCGTACTCGTCGTGTCTTGAAATCGAAGACTATCAAGGCCAAATCGACCAGTTGGAGCACCGATATGACCGGTGGTGGTTGGTCGGAAGATCTCTCGATGGACGGTGCTCTGGGCATCTATTCCAACGCGCCGATGGAGGATGCGATTCGCACGGTACTGGCCAAGGCGGTTGAGAGAATCTCAAAGGAAGTGCCCAAAGAATACTATCGCTACTCAGGTCAGGGTCAGTATACGACCGAGTACCGCGAAGGCCAGGCTGCCAGTTCGTCCGTTACTCCGGGCGCACAATCAGCCGCGGCTTCAACAACTGCACAAGTTGCGACACCAGCGCCAGCTCCGGCACCCGCACCTGCCGCCGAAGATATGACGCTCTACACCAAGTACGACTTCGTGCCGGGAAACAAAGTGATCTACTACGACGATCTTAAAGGTGAGGAGGAAGGCGAGTTCCCGTACCGCTGGAATTTTGAAAAAGGGGTCTTTGAGATTGTCCGCTATGGCGGAGACTTCTGGATTATGTGCACCAACACTGGTTTAGTACGACCCAAGATGCCGGATGCTCCACTGCCGTCTAAGTATACCGTAGAAATGGATTTCTACAGCTATGGTGCGGATCTGGTATCGCAAAGATATACTATCTTCTGGGTGGATGCCAAAGGTGACAATATCGGCCAGTTCTCAGCTAATGGGTATGGGGGTACTTTTCTTGATCTCAACAGAAAGCGTATGGCCGACAAGTCAGTTCCGGGCCGGTTCCCTAAAGGCGTAAATATCATGCGCATTATGGCTACTTCACGCTCGATGATATGCTACATCAATAATGAAAAAGTCGCCAATGTTCCGAAGGTGGATGGTTTCAACCCGGTTGGGTTCCGGGTGCGACTGGAGGGCTCGTCTTATGAGGATAGGCCCACCCTAGTTCGCAATTTCCGCTTTGCCGAGGGCGGCGGGAGCATGCGAGAGCAGCTTGACGAGACCGGGCGGATTGTCACACACGGCATTCTGTTCGACCCCGGTCAATATGTTATCAAAGGTGAGTCGTTCAAAACACTCAAAGATATCGGGCGTCTACTTGAGGATGAACCGGATCTGAGGTTGTCGATCGAAGGTCATACCGACAGTGACGGTTCCGACGAAAACAACCAAGCCCTTTCGCAGAATCGAGCCAAGGCGGTAGTTGATTATCTATCGCAGAAGTACGGCATTGAATCAGGTCGCCTGGAAGCAAAAGGCTGGGGCGAGTCCAAGCCAATCGACACTAACGATTCGCCCGAAGGCAAAGCCAACAATCGGAGAGTGGAATTGGTGAAACTGTAGACCGCTTTGCATCGAACAGCAATCGTTGCAAATAGCTGAGGGTGCTGACCCCAAGCAGATGTCGGCATTCTCAGGATAATGACCTTATTGGCTGAGGAGAGTCAATGACAATTACCGGAGATTATCTGATGGCCGCGGTTTTTACGCTGATTGGCGGTTTCGTTTTCTTCCTTGGGTTCTACAAATGGCGCAAGTATCGCATCATTCGCGATACCCCCACTTCGAAGATCCGGTCGATGGCGATGGGGGTGGTCGAGATACATGGCAGTGTTGAAGCCGACCAACTAATCAAGACGCCGTTTTCAAAGACAGAGTGTGTGTACTACAAGTGGGAAATCAAGGAGTATCGCCGATCAAGCTCCTCGAGCGGCAAGAGCTCGTCAAACAAATGGGTGGGAGTCGGTTCGGGTGAGCAAAGTGTTCCATTCTTCGCTAAGGACGAAACCGGCAGAGCATTGGTCGAGCCGGACAAGGCCGAGTTCATTGTGGCTTACAAGAAAGTGTTCTATCAGAAGGGCAAAGGACTGATCGGATCAATTAAAGTATTGTCAAAACTTGTCAAGGCTCTTAAGAACTTAGACCCCAACGATCCAACTTCACTCAATATCGATGGTGATGATCTTGTGCCGATGGAGTCCGGCGGATCTGTCCGTACGGTTAGGGTAGGCGACCGGAAGTACTACGAGTACTTTATCGAGCCGGACGATAATCTGTTTGTGCTGGGAACGGCAGCTAACGATTCGTCGGTACCTGACAACGTGGTTATCAAACGCGGTAAGAACGAAAAGACTTTCATTATTTCGGATAAGAGCGAGAGGGGCGTACTCAAGAATCTGAAAAAGCTGATGATGGTCTGCTTTATCGGTGGTGGTATTTTTGTAGCGGCAGGTATAGTAATGCTTCTTCAAATGTTGAACATTATTCCAGGAGTTGATTGAATGGAAATATTGTGGACTGTTATCTGGGTCGGTATCGTCCTTCTGGCCGTTATTGTCATTGCTTGGCTTGTTGGCATTTACAACTCGCTGGTCAGACTGAAGAACAACATCAAGAAGGCGTGGAGCAATATCGACGTGCTCCTCAAGCAGCGACAGGATGAACTGACCAAGCTGATGAACACCGTCAAGGGCTACATGAAGCACGAGAAGGAAGTCCTGACAAAAGTCACCGAGGCGCGTACGGCGTTCATGAATGCCCAGAGTGTGGGCGACAAAGCCAAAGCCGACAACATGATGACCTCGACCCTGAAATCACTCTTTGCGGTTGCTGAGAACTACCCGGAACTGAAAGCAGACCGAAGTTTCGCACAGTTCCAAAGTCGGATAAGTGAGATTGAGGACCAGATATCCGACCGTCGCGAGTTCTACAACGATTCGGTCAATACCTTCAATATCCGCATCGAGCAAATCCCTGACCTGTTCGTGGCCCGAATGCTTGGCTATGTCGCTCGAGAGCTGTTTCAAGCCGCTGAATCCGATCGGGCGGATGTGGAGATTCAGTTCTGACGCTCACCGTTCGAACAGATCGACTCTGGGCGACCGAGTGTCAATACAGACACATTATCAGTATACCGGAAAGCTGACCTTGGACAAGGAGTGTGATAGTGATTGACTGTCAGCACATATCATCGCACGTCAAGAAGATAGGTGGATGTAGTTAGAGTATCACTTTGGATTGATTTGTGACCGCTTTGGACAGAGAGTGGTCACAAAATGGTCCCACAGAGACCCTGAAACTGAAAAAGCGAATTCACAAAAGAACAATTGCTATAAAACACACCATGGCTTATACATCAACTCCACCTGTTCAAATTGTCTGAATGCGTGCAGTTTAGAGGGTTGATAGTCCTTTCATGTAAGGCACGAGCCTTAATTGTCTCGGGAAATGAGAAACAAATATGAGTGAATTGATGTTTGGAGTCATTGGTACTTCAAAAAAAGAGAATGAGAAGCGCGTTCCGATTCATCCGGAGCACTTGGCCCGTCTTTCGGAACAAGTGCGTCGCCAACTGGTGTTTGAGGAAGGCTATGGAGCGCGATTCGATATCGGGGACTCGGAAATCGCTTCAAGGACGGGCGGTGTCGCCACCCGCCACGAGCTCTTGGCCAATATTGGGAGAGTCATTATCCCCAAGCCGGTGTTATCTGATTTACAGGAACTTCGTGAAGGTGGAATCCTCTGGGGCTGGCCACATTGCGTACAGCAAAGGGCTCTCACCCAAGTTGCTATCGATCGCAAGCAGACACTCATTTCCTTTGAGGATATGTTTGTGTGGGGGCCTAAGGGAGAGATTGGTCGCCACACCTTCTATAAGAACAACGAAATAGCGGGCTACTGCGCCGTATTACATGCCTTACAACTGAAAGGTATCGACGGGCACTACGGAAATCAACGCAGGACGATAATCTTCAGTTTTGGTGCGGTCAGCCGTGGGGCCATATACGCCCTCAAGGCACGTGGGTTTAGAGATATCACAATCTGTATTCAGCGTCCCGACCACATGGTACGCGAGGAAGTGCTTGATTGTCAATATGTCCGTATTCGGGAAGGCAATGAGGGTGAAGCGCGCATGTTGTTGGTGGAGCACGATGGTACTGAGCGACCGTTGGTTGACCTGATCAGCCAATCGGATATCATTGTAAACGGAATTTTTCAAAAGCCTGATCATCCCATCCTCTTTGTGACCGAGGAGGAGAGATCATGCCTCAAGCCGGGCAGCATGATCATCGATGTCAGTTGCGACGAGGGTATGGGATTTTTCTTTGCCAAACCGACGACATTCAAGAAGCCAATGTTCAGAGTCGGAACGGTAGACTATTATGCCGTGGATCACACCCCAAGCTATCTTTGGGAAAGTGCCTCACGATCTATCTCTGCTGCTCTCATTGTCCATTTACCGACTGTGATGGCGGGCCATGAGAGCTGGCAACAAAACGAGACCGTTCGACGGGCCGTAAGTATTGATGCCGGCGTAATTCAGAATCCCACCATTCTGTCATTTCAGAAACGCCAACCATCCTATCCCCACGCCCCCATCGATACGGGTGTGAACTGACGGGCTGGTTGGGCTCATCCGCTTGGGCAGGTTAAAAAAACTATCGCCTGGTTGTGCCAAGTTGGACTTGGAGTCATAGTTGGTGAACCCACAGGTATCAGCGGAAAGCTGTGGTTATCGGGTAAGACAGCAATTGATGGTGCAGTGGCTTGGTCTTTTGACAAGAATGCCAAGCTTCAGGTCCACGGAGATTTCCTGATCCACAAGTTTGATTTGATCATAGTAGATAAAGGGAGGTTACCTCTCTACTACGGCATTGGTGGAATGGGTAAGAACACACAGCAAACGGCGGTTTGTTAGTTTTTAGTTTCCATAATGGAGCAAAATGTTATTTTTTGCAGTACAGTTAACAATAACAACCAGACGCCGTCCTTGGGTCTGTGTCGGTTGGGGAATGATGTCAATCCCGACTGGAATACTATGAAGGAGGTCCTGTATAGTGTTGAAATCAGTAATGATCATAGCGGCGCTAGTGTTACTGGTGCCGACCGCATTTGCTTTCGAAGCACTGTTTGAAACCCGCGTGGATCTTCCGGTTGGAAATGGCCCCAGTAGTGTCGCGTTTGGGGATTTCAACTTCGATGGTGATCTGGATATCGCGATTTCCTGTCAGGAGGCGGATTCTCTATACATAGCCTTCTCCGACGGCGCCGGATGGTTTCATGTGGCCATCGCCTATCCTGTCATGGTCGAACCCTCTGGAGTGGTGGCAGGTGATTTTAACCTCGATGCAGCCCTGGATCTCGCGGTCGTAGGCCTATCCGACTCCGTATGGATATTGATAAACGACGGCAGCGGCGTGTTTTCTCATACTTCCGACTATGCCGTCGGCTTGGACCCCTCTGATATGATCGCGGCCCATCTCAATGATGACAGCTTTCTGGATCTGGTGGTCGAATCAAGGGGCCTGTCAATCTTGTTTGGCAACGGCAACGGTACTTTCCAGTCTCCGGTGGAGTATCTCTGGCTGGCTATGAGCGAGGCGGTGGCGGCTTTTGATTTTGACGGTGACACTGATATCGATCTGGTCACCACCAGCCACTGGGAAGATGGTGCCATCCACCGTCTTCGCAACAACGGCTTCGGTGTTTTCGACACCCTCCCGAATATCAGCATGAAGTATCCCCGCGTAGCAGTTCCGGTCGATTTGAACGATGACTACATTGTCGATCTGGCCCTGTTCGCCGGCGATTCGGTCCATGCAATGTTGAACAGCGGGAGCGGTGCCTTTACGATCGACAGCACCTACTATACCGGGCATTATGCCGCCCATGCCTGTGCAGCCGATCTGAACCTGGACACCGATACGCACAAAGACATCATTGTGGCCAGCATGTATGATCTGGCCACAGTTGTTATGAACAACGGCGACTGTACCCTGGCCCCACCGGTCACCTATGTTACCAGCGATAACTGTGAGTTCGTAGCGGCGCCCGATCTGGATAAGGACAACGACTCTGACCTGGTACTGGTCAACTTCCAGTCCGACAACCTCACCGTGTTGAGAAATCCCGGCAACGGTATATTTCCGGTGGAGCCACGCTTTGCGGCAGGGAATCGGCCGGAATCAATCTGCAAGGCCGACTTCGACAACGACGGTTATGTTGACCTGGCCACGGTGGATGACCACACCAACAACTTCACAGTACTTCTGAATAACCACGACCGTACTTTTGGACCGGCGGTGACCTACAGCCTCATCCACAACGGTTATTCGATATGCGCGGCCGATTTCGATCAAAACGGGTATGAGGATATTGTTGTGGCCGACACCGGTCTGGCGGTGATGTTAAATGACGGAGACGGCACGTTTAGCGGTGCCGAATACTACGCCTGCAAGGAAGGTGATGACCCACGCTCGATGATAGCCACCGATCTCAACGGCGATGGTTTCCCCGATCTAGCGGTGGCCGATGAAGACTGGGACGGCTCTCTGCATATCTTTATCAACGGTGCTGACGGTAGCGGAAGTCTGGCGACAGCGGTCAGCTATCCACTGGCCGAATATCCTATGTCGGTCTGCCCGTTTGACCTTGACAATGACAACGATACCGACCTGGTCATCCCGTGTTTGGGGGACGATTTCGCCATCCTGATGCTCAACGACGGTGCCGGAGTCTTCAGTATCGGAGCCATCCTGCATGTCGGCGAGCTGCCGATTGCCGCCGCCGCCGGTGATTTCGATGAAGACGGCCTGACCGATCTGGCGTTCAACATCGATCTTGAAGAAGACATGGCGGTCTTCAAAAATAACGGCGATACCACCTTTCAGTATATTGGAACATACGGCACCGGGGAGTACTGTTATGATATTCTGGCCCGGGATTTCGACGAAGACGGTCATCTCGACCTTGCGGTGCCGTCGTCCGAAGCCCACTGCATACACATGTTTATCGGGGACGGTGCCGGCGGTTTTGAACACAGTGTCGACTACGGCACCTCGTTGACCCCGATGGCCGCCGTCGCGGCGGATTTTGACAACGATGGCTTTCTTGATCTGGCGGCCTGCAATGAGGATGACAACAATATCTCAGTCCTCTACAACCGTATGTTGCTAACGTGGGTGGATGAAGCGAGCAGCGATGGAGACCTGCCTGTTGATCACCTGCTGGCACAGAACTATCCCAACCCGTTCAACCCGATTACATCAATCGAGTACAGTCTACCAAGGCGGAGTCATGTGACAATTGAAGTGTACAATATCTTGGGTCAGGGAGTGCGGACGTTGGTGGATCGGGAGGAACCAGCGGGCTCATACACAATCACTTGGGACGGTAAAACGGCCACAGGTAAACCAGCCGCTACAGGTTTATACCTATATCGTTTTCAGGTTGGAGATCATGTCGAGACGAAAAAGATGCTGTTGGTGAAATAGGCTGCTAAAAAATGATCACAATAGGGCGTAAGTCCTTGTGCCACAACGCGAGTATGGGGTTCGCCCCCCCTACCTCCATCAGACACATCGTATCTGCTTGTACTGACTTGTGCAGAGTAGTAGATTCACGGGACTATAGTCCCAGGGGTCTTTGTCGTGAATGCGCAACTCGTTGTTAGATAAGGAGAGAAGCGGTCACAGATTGGTCACAAGGCTGTTTTTCAATCTTGCGCGGAACACCGTAACTCGTTATCCTACAACACTGCCGGAGTGGTGGAATTGGTAGACACCAGGGACTTAAAATCCCTTGGTCCGTAGGACCGTGCCGGTTCAAGTCCGGCCTCCGGCACCAGGTTAGGCAATTTCGCTCGACAGATTAATCAGGCGGTTTTGGCCAGGTTCAAAAGCTGTTCGATATCAAGATTCGAAAAATGGGGATCGATCAGAATTTCCTTCTCCGTTGGTCCCGGCGTTCCCGCAAGTGCGTGCTTGAGACTCTCTCGGAGGGCATCTTCATCCCCCATCAAAGCGTAGGCGCGGGCAACATTGTACCAGACATCTCCGATCAGGTTATCGCGTGATGTGATTTCCTCCAGCGTCGCTCTGGCGGTTTCGGTCTCGCGGGTGCCTGCCTGAGCCAGTGCCCAGTAGCCCTGGACCTGTACGTTCTCCGGATTTGAAAAGTCCACGTCCTTCATATCGGTGAGGGCTTTCCTGTAGTACTTCTGTGACTGTTCCAAATCTCCGCGCAATTGCTCAAGCAGTCCCAGGTACACGTAAGCAACAAACGGGAAGAACTCCGCTTGGATCGACTTATTGAAAGCCACAATGGATATTTCGTATTCGCCGCGGATTAGATGAACAAAACCCGCATCAATGTAACAGTTCGGGTCGCCCTGATATTTTGCTGCATAATCAAAGTTCTCAAGGGCTATATCGAGAACTCCCAGCTTCATATACACCAGGCCGAGATTGTAGTACGCCCGTCCGTAGTCCGGACTGATCTCGATCGCACGCTGCAGCGTGGCCATGGCTGCAGTGTAGCGATGTCTGTATGTATGGAGCAATCCGATCAGAAGAAGAGTCTCGGTATCGGTCGGTGCCATTCTAAGCGATTTGGTGGCCCATTCCAATGAAGAGGAATAGTCGGCTTCCTGATATTTTTGCCATGCCAGCGACCGGTACGCAAGAGCATACTTCGGGTTGAGTTCAATCGCTTTCAGGTAGCATTCTTCACACTTAGCCATGTCGCCCATGAATTGATAGTACCGACCGAGAGAACGCTGCCCCTCAGGCAGGTCTGGAGCTATCTTGATGGCTCTCAGTGCCTGCGATTTGGCTGCCTCAATGCGTTCCTCTGTTCGGTCATAGTAAAAGTTGTACTGACATGCAAATATGTCGGCCAGTCCTGAATGGGCCAATGCGAAGTCAGGATCGATTTCGAGCGACTTCTCGTACATCTGAGTCGCGAATTCAAGGTCCTCGGGCTTGGCGCAGTGGTAGTAACTTTTGCCTTTTAGATAGAAGTCATATGCTGTGATATCAGGTTTCAGAAAGTCGTCGACCTCCACGGGCGCTTGACCGGTGGCGTCAGCAAGTGCAGTAGAGGTGTCTTGCGCAGCTTGCGAGAGCAGCTCGAAAAGGCGGTCTTCCGGTTCTTCATACTTCTGGCTGGATACTAACCGTTGGCCATTCTCACAATGCACAAAGAGATTGAGCTTGATTTTGTCTTTCCATCGCATCAGCGATCCGCTTACGATGAAGTCCGAACGGAAGCGTTGGAAAACTTCGCGGATGTCTCTGGGAAGATTTACTGACGGCTGGGCCGAAACGACGAGGTCAGTCCTGCGCGAGAGTTCACTTACAACATCGTCTGTGAAACCTTCGCAAAAATAGTCCCAGCTAGAGTCCTGCGAGAGGTTTCGCAGGTCAATGACAGTAACCGACTTGCGCCGGGTGGTAGCGACTGAGACAGGCGATGGTTTTTCGCCGCCAAGGCTCGTTTGAAGCTGCTCGATGACACCGGTCATGTCGGGAAATCGGTCGTTGGGTTGTTTGGCCAGAAGCTTGAGAACGAGGGAATCCAGCCAATCCGGTACGTTTTCATTAAGCTCACCCAAAGGTACCGGGTCTTCATGCAGAATCGAGTAGATCACAGCCGCCGGGTAGTCACCTTCGAATGGCCTTTGAGCCGAAAGCAATTCGTACAGCAAAACGCCGAACGAGAACTGGTCACTGCTTGTGGTTACGGGTTCTCCCGCCAGTTGTTCTGGTGCGAGGTAATGGAGGGTTCCTGCGATATTGCCTTGTTCGTCGATAGATTCCTTTCGGATAGGCTTGGCCAGCCCAAAATCAAGAATCTTCACTTCGTGATCATCAGTGAGATGGATATTGTCAGGCTTTAGATCGCGGTGGACCAGATCAACCGAGTGTGCCGCGTGGATCCCCTCAGCAGTTTGCAGGGCGATTCCCAGTTTCTCGGGCAGATCGAACTCGGTTGCTGCTTCGGTTAGGTCTCTGCCTCCGACGAACTCCATGGCGATATATGGAATGCCATCACAGATCGAATACTCCCACACCCTGACAACATGAGGGGAGTCGATTTTTGCAGCGGACTTGGCTTCATCGGCCAAGCGTCGCCGGTAGTCGGTGGAGTCAGCAAGCTCTTTGCGAATCAGTTTGAGAGCAACTACACGATCCAGGCGGCTGTCCACAGCACGGTACACCTCACCCATGGCACCGCTGCCGATGGACTTTTCAATGCGATATGTGCCGAATATGGCACCTTCTGCCAGAATCATGTGAAATCCTCAATCAAAACGGCTCACATAATAGTTGCTGAAAAACCTATCTTTGCATAGGTTTAGTATCGACAGTATCAATATAAATAGGCACAATAAGCTATGCCAAGCATTTCTGACAGGGAACTTAAAAGACTCAGAGCCAGCGTTGATGAACTTTCGGCGCTAAACCAGATTGCCACCGCCATCAACATGTCAATGTCGGTGGACAAAATCACACGTGTTGTTCTTGATTGCTGTCTGAAAAAGATTCGTGCGTCCCAGGGGGCTGTCTTTCTGGTCGATGATGACCGGACCGATATCGATAACGCGAGAACATTCGTGCGAGAAAGCATAGATGAGGAGGGTACATTACCGTTCCATCTTCACAAGAGTTTGCTTGGCTGGATGACCAAGAACAAGGCTCTTCTTGTCATGAATGAACCCGACAGCGACAGCCGCTTTGCAGGAAGCAACTTCCAGAACAGCGGGATCAAGTCCGTACTTGCTGCTCCCCTAATAACCAGAAGTGGTCTGATAGGGCTGTTGGTTCTCTTTAATAGCGAAATGTCAGACGGTTTCAACGAAAATGATAAGCGTTTTCTGGGAATTGTGGGCACTCAGACAGCCAGAGTGATTGAGAACGCACGTCTTTTTGAGAAGGAACAGCAGCTCCAGGCGCTGGAAGAAGAGATGAAAGTGGCTTCCACGATCCAGCGTGGTCTGCTGCCGAGAAAGAACATCTCCGAGAACGATTACGAGCTTGTAGGATTCAACGAGCCCGCCAAAGCAATTGGTGGTGACTACTACGACATGCTAAGACTGAGCAACGAACGTGTGTTCATTGCTGTCGGTGATGTATCCGGCAAAGGTGTACCGGCGGCGCTGTTGGCGGCTAAGGCCCAGGCGGTTGTCAGATCCCTGTTGCAAACCGGTTCTCAGATGCCAATGGATCAGCTTGTGAGCTGCCTGAATAACTCGTTCTGGGAATCCACTCAGCCTGAGCAGTTCGTGACTGCTTTCATGGCTATCTATGATTCGACGACACGCAAGCTTCAGTACGTCAGCGCTGGTCACACACCACCGTATGTTGTTTCTTCAAATGGTGTGATTCGGACACTCACTGAAGGCAATTTGATTGTCGGCGTCGTGCCGGATACCCCGTATATCACAAGTGAAACGGTGCTTGAAGCGGGGGAGACGCTTGCTGTTTACACCGACGGGGTGACTGAGTGTTTTTCGCCGGAAAGTGAGGAATATGGTGAGAGCCGACTGGAGGCGTTTCTTTCGGGTCACGCTACCGATACGCCGGAGATTCTTATCGATACCCTAGTGTCGGAACTGGCCGACTTCCGCAGTGAGGCAACCCAGTCAGACGATATCACGTTGTTGCTGCTGAAAGCCAAATAGCAGCAAGCGGCTATCTTAGTAGGGCGGGTCCGTCTTCGAACCCGCCAATTGTCATCAGTAGTTATCCGTCCCGTCGCAGTTCTTCAGATAATGCGTCGGGGCGATAAACAGAGCATCTATCAATAATGACAGGTCGGCACCGTCAATGAACATCGGGTCCGTAACCGGACGTACACTGGTGAAATCAACATCGGCTTCGTCAAGGCAAATCCCATCCCAGCCATTCGTCGGGTCAATGAACAAGCCGTTGATCATCGCCGACAGATCAGCGCCATCATAGTTGAAACCTAACGCTCCGCCACCCTGATCAAGATCACCGACGGACGGTGGAATACAGCAACTGCCGCCTGCAATGAAAGCCGCAAACACGCGTGACCAATCGCCAGAAGGTTCAGTGCGTACTCGCCAGTAGAATATCGAATCCTCGCCGAGCGGTGTTGGAGGCGACCAGGCATCGACAGCCAGACCGAACAGGTCATATATAGGACCACGCATATCATGGTAGCAATCTAGCTGGAAAGAGTACGGCGGAGCTCCGATACCAAGCCCTGACCAGTCAAATGTGGGTTGCGTATTGGATACAGGGATGCCGTTGGGCGGCTGTATAGAAGAGACCGGTTCGATTTCGTAGTAGAACTCAAGAGTACCGCCGTCCCAGCTGCCGCGGCCATCAGGCCCGTAATCGTGGAAAATCGATGCTTTCGTCGTTCCGTTGACGCCTATTCCCATTGCGCATAATCCGCCCGTAAAGGTCTCATAGCGTATGATTTCGATAAAGTATTCGCCGTGCTGGACGTTGTAATCAATTGACTGTCCATCGATCGCGCCATCGCCGTCGAAGTCAAGTCGCCAGTAGTCGGCGCCGGGCACTGTCTGGAGATTTTGAGATATCACCTGGCCATTTGGATTGGTGACTTTGACCGACGCGTGCTCGTACCCAGTGACAAACATCTCGTCGACGATAATAGGGTCATCGTCGTCGTCGTTGATAACCACAACAATATTGCCGTCATCTACGCCCCCCGACACAAAGTCGCCATTGCCATCGCGGTCGAGGTCAAGCGCGGCGAGGATATAGGTGATGTCCGCACCTGCCTCCAGATCATAGAATTGCGGGTCACTGAATGCGCCCAGCCCGTCGCCGAAGTAGAACTCCAGGCGTCCATGAGTACCATTGGCCACTACAAGGTCCAGGTGACTGTCTTTGTTGGGATCCGCTGTTACCAGATCGTAGGCTACGCCATCGATGGCCCTAATCTCGGAACCGGACAAGTATCCGGTTCCATCGCCTATCCCAATCGCCATAGCGCTTTGGCCCGTAGGATTGGCCAAAGGAACAACCATTGCGTAATCCGGGTAGCTATCTTCGCTGAAATCAGCCACAACATGGGATGGAGCTACTTCGAGATCCGGTGTGCCCACCTGTTCGTGGGAATAATCCGAGAACTGAGGAATAACCCCGCCGTCGTTTATATATATTATGATCTCATTGCCGGATAGCACTACGATATCATCCCTGCCGTCCAGATCGAAATCACTAACATTCACGGATTCAAACGTGATCCCCAGCGTCTCGCGGTCAAACGTACCGTCGCCGGTGCCTATGTAGATATCACCCGGAGCAACGATGAGATCAATGTAGTCAAAGCCGTCTTCGTTGAAGTAACCTGCTGCGAAGCCGGGCACAATATCTCGAAGGCCACCGCCCTTGGTTGCGATGGAAGATTGTGTGAATGATCTTGAGCCGTTGTTCATCAGCGTGTGGATGTGCGTGTTGGTGACGGCCACAATATCTATGAGCGTATCCGGGTTGATGTAATCAATCTCAATGGAGGCCTGGCTAATGCCACTGTATGTGACCGGTGTTTCCAACGTGCCGCTGGGGGTTCCATAGGCGATATTCAATCCGTCGGTGGTGTTGCCGCAGTAGACAACGTCCATGTAGTTGTCACGATCAAGATCGGCGGCGCGAACGTAGTAGAAGTCTCCCGCGAAATCCTCGACAGGAGGTTCAAACTCAACCGTATCAATAATCTCTGCTTGAACAGGTATTACTACTGTGCCCTTGCTTGCATCGTGCTCAATCTGGATCTCGCCGAGCAAGGTCTCGGACCAACCGGGATGATCAATGATACCGCCATTGTTTACAAAGACCGCAAAGGAATCAATACTATTTACTCCGGGCGGGATTACCATGAATGTTTCGCTCGCCTGGAGCCAACCGAATTCGCTACCCTGCAATTCATTGGTCTGGATGTTCCAGAGGGTCAGATCAGTATTACCTCGGTTTTCAACGTAAACCCAGTACTCGGACTCAACCCCATGATCTACGAAGACCGTTCCAGAAAGTGCTCCTGAGTCAACCCATATGAGAGGTTCTTCTATCGGGTCTACACAAGCCAGGCGAATCCACTTAATCGGGTTGTCAGTGAATTGACCCTCGTCCAGTATGGCCGCTCCGGGACACAGGTCCTGCACATATTGAGCATGCAGGTAGTGATCACCGAAGTATGTGCCCGAAGGGTCAACAGTTGCGTTTCCAGGCCAGAGATATGGTCCCCCAACGCTCTCGTCCATTCCGTAACGGGACATAACAGGCCAGTTTTCGCTGCCACAACCCGGAGCCTCACAGCCGGGGGTGTATGTGTTCGTCAGATTCCGCGCTCGGTCCCATACGTAGCCGTCGAGTGTGGCCGACACTGACAGGAAAATCTCCCCATTGGCGCTCCACTCCGGATCGCCACCGCCGAGGCAGTCATCCGTGATGCCGTTCGGTACATCATTGAATTGCACCCAGGTGACATACATCCGGTCATTGCATTCCGAGATGGACGGCTTGGCTATATTCAGAGTGTTCTCACCGCCCGCACACTCGGGTGGTTCCCAGTCGGCGTAGTGGACTACTGTAATGGCATCTGTGAACTCGTTCCAATGATACAGTCGTGAGGCTCTGGGATACCCGGTTGGACCGGTGTCGCTTGAAGTATCGCGCGCCACCCAGACAATGTGAATGTTCCCGTAGGTATCATACAAGCAAGACAGATCAGGCCATGCCGTGTAGTTCCCACCTGTGGATTGGTAATCCGTCAGGTTGACTTTTGGTCCCCAGGTCCAGCCATTGTCGGAGGACTCGCGGAAATAGACATCGTAATGCTGGAGACCGAATTCATCCGGGATGCCGTATTCGTTTACCCAGCACAGGACTACGTTGTTTGTAACACGGGAAGCTGAAATCACTTGTGCCGGTACTGGGCAGGTGACAGTGTCCGGCACAAATGGCACGGCGTCCCAGGTACCAGCGTAGTTCATGCCTAGTTTCCGGAATAGCAAAAGGATTCCCGTTCCACCTGCTGACTTCTCATAACAGAATAGGTAGGTCACACTGTCGATTAAGTCCTGTGAAACCTGATACTCCACTCTCGGCCATATGACCTCTGCACCTCCCTCTATTGTGAGCAACTTGATTGCTGAGGTGTCGATTCTTGACGCAGTGACCCAGCAATCGCCCTGGATGAAACCGTACCAGGCATGATTCATGTAAGTTGCATTCCCCGCTGTGTCGGCATGTCCGGAAAGCACCATTGCGTCAGCTTCGGGATCAACATCGAGATTAACGTAGCACGCATGCTGGTCAGGAGGAGGTGGGTTAACCGAACAGCCAAAGAGAGTACTGTAAGTCCATAGCCCTGAAATCGCGTCATAGCTGTTGTACCCCGCGACTCTTAGGGCTGTAGTGTCATCACTTGAGTATGTGTAACCGAAGTGAATAAACTGCCCAGGAAACCTCCAGTCAATCATCCGTCCCATGGACGCTGGCTGCTGCATGTCCCAATACGTGTTCACGACCGTAGCGCCGGGGCTACCTTGGGCGTTAGCGGCAATTGGCAGAAAAAGTCCGGTCAACAGGACGAGGCCAACTGCAATCTTCTTGGTTCTTTGCCTGTTCATGGCGTAGTACTCCTACCCGATGGAGTTAGATGTTTGTCTGCTCGTTTCAATCATAAGCTAAGCTGGCGAGGTAGTGTGCTTTCGGGAGGTCAGTGCGGGTTGTCTTGCTCGCCGGTATGTATCGACTCTATTCTGTCGTAAACCTAAATATCCAAGTAAATTATAACTCCAAATCGCCATTTTGTCAAACAGAAACGACGTTTTGACGGCTACAGAGGGGCTTGCCAAATCCCTGCGGCTGTTGACAGAACGATGAGAGCGCGTATCTTGTCCGGATGTCTAAACAAGTAAGTACACTCGTGGTCGGTCCCTTTGCTGTTAATTGTTTCGTTTATTACGATGAACAGACTTCCGATGCAGTCATTATCGATCCCGGCGCCGAGGAAGCAGCTATCAGTGTCGAGGTCAAGCGCCTTGGTGTGAAACCTCTCGCAATACTGCTGACCCATGGCCACGGGGATCACATTGCCGCTGTGGCCGCTATCAAGGAACAGTTTAGCATTCCGCTCTATGTTGGTGCGGGAGAAGAGAACTTGCTTGCTAACCCCAGTGATAATGTATCCGCTTTTTTCGGAGAGCCCATCGTCTCGCCTCCGGCGGATCATCTGTTGACAGATGAGCAGATGGTGAAAATCGGCTCTATCGAGTTAAGAGTGCTCTCCACTCCGGGGCATACGCCGGGTGGTGTTTGCTATTTAGATGAGAGACAGGGGTGGTTGTTCTGCGGTGACTCGTTGTTTGCCGGGTCAATTGGCCGCACCGATTTCCCGGGCTCATCCCACACACAACTGATCCAGTCGATTAACCAGAAGATCATGAAACTGCCCGACAGCGTGGTCTGTCTTCCGGGTCACGGTCCACGGACAACCGTTGGAGCCGAACGCACCAGTAACCCGTTTCTTACCGGAGGCCAGTTTGCCTGAGTACAATCAACGGGAACCTCTTAGTATTCCGGGCTTGGCCGACTATCACTGTCACTGCGACTACTCAATTGATGCCACCGGTTCTATCGACGAGTACTGTATAGCAGCGCTCAGGCGCGGTCTGGTTGAGATCTGTTTCACCACTCACTTTGACAGCAACCCGAACAGTCTGGGTGATGCCGACCAGATACGGATCAACAGCGAATTGCAGCCGTCAATCCCTGAGAATCTGGCGCCATATGTGGAAGATGTTCGGCAGGCCGACGATACGTACCATTCGAAAGGACTGTCGGTGAAACTCGGTTTGGAGTTTGGGTGGTACAAAGGCTGCGAAGAGGGCGTAGCACGTTTACGCGAGATGTACACATTCGACTACATGCTGTGCGGGATTCACGAAGTGGGGAACGCCTGCTTTGCCTGCCGGGAGTGCTTTGAAGCCTGTTTCTCCAGCCTCTCAGTTGAGGAAGTCGTGGACAAGTACACGAGACAGGTGGTGACAGCCGCAGAGAGTGGGGTTTTCGATACGATTGCTCACCTTGACTACATCAAGAAATACGGAACGGAGTTTTTCGGGCCGAAGCTTGAGGAACTGTTTGCAAAGGCGGCAAAAGAGCAGATTTTCCCGGCGTTAGTGAAATCCGGTACGGCGCTGGAAGTCAATACTTCCGGGATACGGCACGGAATCGACAATTACTACCCGAGTATTCGCATTGTCAATGAAGCACGAAGAGCCGGTGTGGAGATTCGGCATCTCGGTTCCGATGCTCATGTACCCTGGCAGATCGGTCTTGATTTTGACGCTGCCGCTTCGCTGGTTTCTTCCTCCATGCCAGCCTGGGACGAAGATTGATCCGCTGCCCATCATGCCCCGTCAACAAATCAGGAAATTCCCACGGTCGTTCTATAATCGGCCCACACTTGAAGTTGCTCCTGATTTACTTGGTAAGTATATCG
>QNAF01000012.1 GCA_003641405.1 Candidatus Zixiibacteriota bacterium
GTTCAGGTCACCCGTAACCTGACATCTATGCCCCTGGCGTTCACTGAGAATCAGGGTCAGTGGGATGAGAAAGCGCTGTTCCGTGAGAATGCTGGTAGGGTGTTAAGCAAAGTCGGGAGATAGGACGACAAAGGTATAAAGGTAATCGACAGATAGGAAATGTTTCCAATGAAAAAGTTGAACTTCGTGATTCTATTCGCGGGACTGCTCTGTTTGCTATCCCTGGTTTCCAGGGCGACCGCCGATCAGACGACCACCAGTGAAACGATTGGGCGATTTCTCACCGAGGATGGGCGTTTTGACATCGAAGCTGCCCGGCAGACCGGATTTGAAGGTGCGCTTGATCTGGAAGGGTTTGATGTTCAGATCGATCCACGCACCGGTGGACCACTTGCACAACGGTCTGGACAGTCTGCGAGTCCTTTGGACCACCCTGATGATATCTACTGGGACAATAGTCTTTCGCCCGCTCCCGGGATGGATGATGAGGTCTTGTGTTTAGCGGTCTACAACGGTGACCTGATCGCCGGGGGAGAGTTTTCCTACGCAGGCGAAACTTTCGTCGGTGTTGTTGCCCGCTGGAATGGCTCGGCTTGGCAAGCACTCGGATTGGGGATCAATGATGTTGTCCGGACCTTGGCAGTCTACAACGGCGTTCTGATCGCCGGAGGAGCATTCACAACTGCCGGTGGGGGCGCTGCCAATCGTATAGCTCGCTGGGATGGTTCGACTTGGCAACCGCTTGGCTCGGGAATGAATCAAGATGTCTACTCCCTGACGGTCTACGACAACGATCTGATCGCCGGGGGAAGTTTCACGACCGCCGGTGGGATTGCTGCCAATCGTATAGCTCGCTGGGATGGTTCGATCTGGCAACCGGTCGGTTCGGGAATGGATAGCCAGGTTGCCTGTCTGGCGATCTTCAACGGCGATCTGATCGCCGGGGGAGATTTCATGACTGCCGGTGGAGTAGGTGCCGATCATATCGCCCGCTGGAATGGTACGATATGGCAACCACTCGGCTCGGGGATGGATGGCGATGTCTGGTCCCTGACGGTCTACGACAACGATCTGATCGCCGTAGGAGGTTTCACGACGGCCGGTGGGGTTACTGCCAATCATATCGCTTGCTGGGATGGTTCGACCTGGCAACCGCTCGGTTCAGGGTTGGATAACAATGCCTGGTCCCTGACAGTCTTCGACGGCGATCTGATCGCCGGAGGACGTTTCACGACAGCCGGTGGAGTTGGTGTAAATAGCATTGCCCGTTGGAATGGTTCGACTTGGCAACAGTTAGACGCGGGGATGAATGCTCATGTTAATTACCTGACGGTCTACAACGGTGATCTTATCGCCGGGGGAGGTTTCACGACTGCCGGTGGAATGGCTGCCAGTAGTATTGCTTGCTGGGATGGTTTAAACTGGCACCCGCTCGGTTCGGGGATGAATTCTTCGGCCAATTCCCTAACGGTCTACAACGGTGACCTGATCGCCGGCGGAGAGTTCACGACTGCCGGTGACAAGAATGCCTTCTTCATAGCAGCTTGGAACAAATCGTCCAGTTGCTGCATCCCTCCCAGCGTCGGTGACCTTGACCAAGGCGGCGGCGACCTGGGCTTCAACTACGACGGCAGCGACCTGACCCTGATGATCGAAGGGTTGTTTATCAACCCGTCATCCGGATGGGACAGCATCTGTCTGGATGAAGCTGACATAGATTTCAGTTGCGGACGACCATGCAGCAATACAATGATGATTGATGGTAGTGACTTAACAATGCTGATCGATGCTCTGTTTATCGCCCCGACACACTATTTGAAGAATTGTGACGGGACGCCAAATTATTGATGATAATTGGCAGGATCGCGGGCACTCTCAGAGTGGCTGATCCTGCCCTACAAGACTACGACTGGCTCACAGAACAACCAGCACATCCTCTGTCATGCTGAGCTTGTCGAAGCATGGTGCGCTGTTTGGCTGCGGCACCCTTCGACCCTTCGGCAGGCTCAGGGTGACATGATGTGGGAAAAACGGCAGATGTGGACATCTGCCTGGCACGAGAATATGAAGTGCCGCCAGGTGTCTCTGCCTGGCGCTTCGTTCAACTAACACGGCGGTCAGGCAGACACCTGACCGTACATATACTGATGATTATTCAGGAAAATAGCTACCAGCCGAGGACCTGTTCCAGGTTCTTGTTGATGCGCTCGATCCGCTCTTCGTAATCGTGTTTCTTCAGTTTCTCACGCTCGATCACCTCAGCCGGGGCGTTTGCCAGGAAATCAGGATTGGCAAGTTTCTTAGATACCTTCACCATCTGCGTTTTCAGGTTATCGAGCTCCTTCTGAAGTCGCGCTTTCTCGACATCAATGTCGATCAGGCCTTCAAGCGGAAGAAACAGCTCAGCCCCTGAGATCACAGCCGAAGCCGATAGCGGGGGTTTCTTGACCTTAATGCCGCAGTGAAGATTCTCCACACGCACCAGTGAACGGAAATACTGAATGTGGTCCTCAAGCAACTTGCCGAACTCTTCGGTATTCACGCGCACGTAAAGGTCGGACTTCTTGCCGGGAGGGACATTCAACTCTGCCCGGATTGAACGCACCGCCGTGACGACTTCCTGAATCTGCTTAAGCCTGTCTTCAAGGGCTTCGTCGATATGCTCACCATCAGTCGTGGGCCAGGGACCGAATGTCAGAGTAGCCTCGCCAGCGTCACCGTCACCGTCAGCGCCTTTCAGTTGTCGGTAGATTTCCTCGGACACAAACGGTACAAACGGATGAAGCAGTCTGAGAATCTGGCTGAGTACGAACGTAGCTACGTTCAGTGAGTTTTCACGGATCTCTGCGCCCGGGCGGTCCGGCTTGATAAGCTCCACATACCAGGAGCAGTAGTCTTCCCACACGAAATTGTACAGGGTCTTGGCACCGCTTGAGAGACGATACTCAGCAAACGCCCGATCGACTGCTTTGATAGTCCTCTCCAAACGCGAGAGAATCCAACGGTCGAAAATAACCAGGTCACTGTCATCGAGAGTGTCAAGCTGTGGCTTTCTGCCGTCGAGACGCATCATGACGAAGCGCGACACCTGGTATAGCTTGTTGACGAAGTTGCGGCCGCCTTCAAACGTATTCTTGCTGATCCAGGGGTCCTGGCCGTCCGGTGTCGCCATTACCATCGAAATCCGCAGGGCGTCGGCGCCGTACTTCTCGATGATTTCCAGCGGGTCGATGCCGTTACCTAGTGACTTGGACATCTTGATACCGTTGGCATCGCGGACTATGCCATGAATGTACACGTCGGTAAACGGCTGTTTGCCGGTAAACTCGAATCCCGCCATGACCATCCGGGCTACCCATAGGAAAATGATGTCGGGAGCGGTGGTCAGGACTCTGGTCGGGTAGAATCGCTCCAGTTCTTTGGTCTTATCAGGCCAGCCAAAAGTGGAGAATGGCCACAACCATGACGAGAACCAGGTGTCCAGAACGTCTTCGTCCTGCACGAGCGATTCCGGATCGTAGCCTTCGCACTGCTTTGCTGTCGGGCGATCCACCGAGACAAACGGGGTGCCATCCTCGGCGTACCAGACAGGGATACGGTGTCCCCACCAAAGCTGACGGGAGATGCACCAGTCGCGGATATTCTCCATCCAGTGCAGGTAAGTTTTGGACCAATAGTCCGGGTGGAATCGTAACTCACCCTTTTTGAGAACCGCGATAGCGGGCTCAGCCAGTTCTCGCATTTTCACGAACCATTGCAGCGACAGATAGGGCTCAACGACTTTGTGGCAACGATAGCAGGTTCCTGCCGACAGTGCATAGTCTTCGGTTTTCTCCAACAGGTCGCGCTCTTCGAGTTCTTCAACAACACGCTTGCGGCCATCGTACCGATCCAACCCCTTGAACTTACCGGCGTTTTCGTTGAGCGTACCGTCGGTATTGAGGATGTTGATCTCTTCGAGATCGTGGCGTTTGCCGATCTCAAAATCGTTTGGGTCGTGCGCCGGAGTGACTTTGACCACACCCGTACCGAATTCCGGATCGACGTAGCTGTCTGAGACAATCGGGATTTCCCTCTCCAGAATTGGCAGGATCACGGTCTTGCCAACGTACTTCTTGAACCTGTTGTCTTTTGGCGAAACAGCCAACGCAGTATCGCCGAGCATTGTTTCCGGCCTGGTAGTGGCAACGGTCAAGTACTCGTCCGAACCCTTGATCTTGTATTTGATGTACCAGAGATGGCCATCGAAATCCTTGTGCTCAACTTCGTCGTCGGACAGCGAGGTTCGACAGGACGGGCACCAGTTGACGATTCGATTACCCCTGTAAATCAGTCCCTTCTTATGGAGGTGCATGAAGACCTCGGCCACGGCTCGGGAAAGACCCTCATCAAGCGTGAAACGCGTACGATCCCAGTCACAGCTACAGCCGATCTTTCGGAGTTGCTGCAGAATGCTCTCCTTGTTGCGCTCAGCCCATTCCCTGGTGCGCTCAACAAACTTCTCCCGCCCTATCTCGCGCCGGGTCGTACCTTCTTTGGTAAGCTGTTTCTCGACAATGACTTGCGTGGCGATACCGGCGTGATCGGAGCCTGGCAGCCATTCAGCCTCAAGATCCTCCATCCGGTGTTTGCGCATGAGTATATCCTGAATCGTGTTATTCAGAGCATGACCCAGATGCAAAACGTCTGTGACGTTCGGTGGTGGAATGACAATAGAATATGACTTCCTTGCTGAGTCGGCGTTTCCATGGAAGTAACCCGCGTCAATCCAGCGCTGATATGTTCTATTCTCAACGTCGGCCGGAGAGTAGGCCGTCGATTTCTTTTCTTTCTTTTCGCTCACTTTTTCCATATCGCAATGCTCCATGCTGAGTTGCCCTTTACTCAGGGCGTAAGTCGGAGTTGAAGCCTCCCATTGTATACCTGACGTCCGATTTTGTCAAGGGGCTGGGAGCCTTCACTGTTAAGTTGCTCCCGGGACAGGGATTGACCATATTGTCGGCAGCTATGTCAGATCTGAAAGCTCGCGTATTCGACCAGAAACTCTCACCCTTCGAGCGGCTCTGCCTGCTAATGGAGATACTTCTTTCCGAGGAAGGCTGCGCCTGGGATCGTGCCCAGGACCATAAGTCATTGCTGCCCTACTTGATAGAGGAAACTTACGAGGTCGTTGAAGCCGTAGAGTCAGGGGATCCTGCCTCCCTGAAGGAGGAACTGGGGGATCTGGCCTGTCAGATAGTTTTTCATGCTCAGTTGGCTCGTGAACAGGGCGATTTTGATATCGATGATTCGCTGGAATGTATTGTTGACAAGCTGGTGACGCGTCATCCACACGTTTTCGGCGAAAAACGGAAACTTGTTCCAAAACAGGTTTGCGATCAATGGGAGAGGATTAAGACCAAATCCAGGGAGAACAGGTCTGCCCTGGCGGGAGTACCTGGTTCGATGCCAGCCCTGACAATGGCCTTCAGGGTTGGCGAAAAGGCCGCGGGAGTAGGGTTTGACTGGACAAACATTGAAGACGTGCTCGAAAAGGTAGACGAGGAGCTTTCGGAGTTAAGAGAGGTACTGAACTCAGCCCCATCTGACCGGAAAGAGCGACTTCACGATGAAATCGGAGATCTGTTGTTTGCTGTAGCGTCTGCCGCACGTAAACTCGAAATCGATCCGGAATCGGCGCTCAGGAAAGCTCTGAAGAAGTTCAAGACCAGATTCCAGAGATTGGAAACGCAAGTTAGCGATGAGCGTGGCAATTTCGACGACTACACACTCGATGAACTGGAGCAAATCTGGCAAAGTGTGAAACGGCATTGTCAGGAGAACAAAGAGTGATCTGGTGTGCTTTCGGCAATGTTTTGTAGCTGAAGTCGAATTCCCCGATAAAAAAAGGCCATTTTTTTTCTTGTCCATTATTGTGTCCTTTACGTATTCTTGACCAGCGATCTTGCAATGAAGCAAGTTTGAGATAAATGTTGAACGCACATAGATGATGCGTAAGCTAAGAAAAGTCAGGGTGTGACCAGATGTTGTACCCAAAGGAGGATTGCCTATGGAGTGAACACAGCTTTCCGGCGGAATGCTTGATTTCTTTTTCAGCTTTGGTTCTCGTCGGGAATGATCTGACTTTGCATTCAATAATTCAAGTATCGATAAACGTTGAAACAAGGACGTAATGATGAAGAAAATTATAATTTTGTCTCTAATCCTTATCTTGGTGATGAGTCTGAGCTCGTTTGCAACGAAGACGCGCGTCAAGGTGCTTGGCGACAACAATGGCATATTAGTCGATGATTACAACATGTTCCGTTTCCCGGGTCGTACGTTCAACTACCCGAATATCGCCGTCGCTGACTTCATGTACTATGAAGAGTATTACTATGACAGAGTGGGTTCCGACCCCAGCCCTAACGTTGATGGTCATGAGTTCTATAACTTTGGCATCAACTGGCAGTTCGGTGAAGATAACCCCTTTGTGGTTGGTACTTACATCTCCAGCTTACCAGCCGAATTGCCGGAAGGCTACATGGGTGAGTGGCTGGCGGATTATGATTATGACTATATTGACCCGAATCGGCGGATCGACCTGTTCTTTGGTCGCCAGCTCGGCTCTAACAACTTCGGCTTCCACTTCGACTATACCTGCGGTGGCTGGGAAGAGGATGATTCACACACTTATCCCGATACAGTCACAACCCAGCAGGAGAAGGAGTCTTTCACTCAATATAATTTCGCACTTGGTCTGACTGAAGGCACTACCGGGCAGTGGGATGTTGCCTTGAGCTTGGGATTCGGATCCTGGACGGACGAAGATAACCAAGGTAACAAGATCACTGAGCCAAACGGATACTCGGATTTCACACTTGAAGGTCGGTACTTCTGGGTGCGCAGTCCCAAGATCACATTGGTACCTCACGCCGGGTTCGCGATAGGTAAGCGCGGAACCAAGGAATATGACCACTACTACGATCCTGAGTCTTACGACGACGGTATCAGCACACTTGACTTCGAGATGCAACAGTCGCTGTTCGCTTTTGACGGCGGTTGCGGTATGCATTACCAGCCAGGACCGAACCTCCTGGCAGTGATGGATTTTGGTATCCAGTACGTCAAGATCAAAGAAGAAGCGAACTACAGCGATACCATTATGGTTTTACGTTCTCCCGACAGTTGGGAACGAAATTACAAAGTGTTCACACTTCCATATCTAAAATTCGGACTCGAAGCCGACGTTTTCAGTTGGATGGATGTCCGTTTTGGCGCCACGTCGTATTGGAATGTCGAGAGTTGGGAGTCTGACTATGTGGATGCTGAGGACGAAGAGAGTTGGACCTACAAGGACACCTATAAGTGGGCAGACAACTGCACTTACCTCGGTTTCTGTTTCCACTGGGGTCGCCTCTACGTCGATACCTATGCTGATCCTGAACTGTTCCTGAACGGATTTGACTTCATCACATCCGAGGGCACAAGTCAGATGAGCTGGGAAATCTCTGCTCTGTACGAGATGTTCTAAGTCTCTGACTAAGAACTCTGACTATCATGCGCCCGGCTCATTTGAGTCGGGCGCTTTTATTTGTTCAAGATTGCAGGGCGGATCCGCCTTAGAACCTGCCAGCTTCGGCAGAATCGCAGGCACTCTCGGAGTGGTTGATCCTGCCCTTGTAGGCTGTCATGCTGAGCTTGTCGAAGCATGGTGCATCGCTTGGCTCACCCTTCGACAAGCTCAGGGTGACAGAGTAGCAGCTGTCGGAACCACAGGGGTTCCAACCTACTTCCTAAGCCAGCTAATCGGATATTAAGACATGAGCGACTTGACGAAATGCGGAAGCGCAAATGAGGCTGTGTGAGTCTCGGCGTTGTAATATTGTGTCTCCAGACTCAAGCGCTCAACTCGCGCTGAGTCGAAACCCTTCACGGGGTCAATCCCCTTGCTGCAGAAAGCGAACGACCACAGCCCGGAGGGATAGATCGGCATAAAGCAGGTATACATACAAACAACTGGAAAGATATCCCTCAAATTGGAGTACATCGCCTGCACCGTTTCTTTGTTGAAATACGGCGACTCCGACTGAGCAACCATAATGCCGTTCTCGCGCAATCGGCCATGCACCTGCTGGTGAAAAGCCTTCTGGAAAAGATCTGCCGCCGGACCGACCGGATCTGAGAGATCCAGCAGGATGACATCGAACGTCTCGTCAGTATCTTCGATGTATTTCTTGCCGTCCTGAAACAGCAACCTGGCCCTGGGATCGTCCAGACCACGCGTAAGTTTCGGGAAATGCCTCTTTGCCGTTTCGACAACTTTGCTGTCGAGTTCGCACATGAGACACTGCTCGACTTCCGGGTGTTTCATTACTTCGGTAAGCGCACCGCAGTCACCGCCACCGATTATCAGCACGCGTTTGGGGTCTGGGTGACAGAACAAGGGTACGTGCGCGATCATCTCGTTGTAGGCGTTGTTGTCGTTGTCGCACACCATCAGCGAGCCGTACAGCACAAGCAGCTTCCCGAAATCATCATTTTCAAGAACATCTATGCGCTGGAATTCAGATTGGGTTGACTCGATAACGCGGTTGACCTTGAGCGTCAGCCCCGACGTACTCTTATGAAGCTCGGAGTACCAGACATTCCAGAGGTCTTCCATGCCTTCTTCTTTGATGAATTGCTCTGGAACTGGTTTCTCTTTCATCGTCTGGTCTCAGTCAATAATGATGTAGTCCGGTCGTTTCAGCGAATTGAAGTCAGACGCCGATACTGCACAGTAGGCACCGGTCAGTGGGAATACCATAGTATCGCCCACGGCATGATCGGGGATCATCAGGCCGTCGTACATGACATCGAATGAATCGCATGTTGGTCCTGCAATTACCGATAGCTGCCCGTCTCCGGGTTGATCTGTCACGATTGGGTACTGGCACTGATCGTAAAGCATGCCACTGAATGTAGAGTAAAGACCATCGTCCAGATAGTACCATATTTTGCCATCCCGAAGAGCCTTGCCCACCACGCTGCAGACCAGTGTGACCGGAGTGGCGGAGATGAATCGACCCGGCTCACAGATGACTTTTATATTCGGATCGATCTTCTCATCCAGTGCCCTGTTGATGGGGGCGCACAAGTCATCGATTGAAGGCACCGGTTGCACATATTGTACAGGGAAACCACCGCCGATATCCAGCATCCGTGTCTGTAAGCCTTCCCCTGCAAGAGTTTCGATCAGTTCACGCGCCGTCTTAATTGCTTTCACATAGTTTTCAGAGTAAACACACTGTGAACCGATGTGAAAGCACAGCCCGTGGAACTCGTGTCCAGATTTCTCTACCATCCGTGCCAGTGGCAGTACCTCATCCGGTGTGCAGCCGAACTTGTACTGCAAATTGACGACAGCCTTAGTGTTGGTGTTAATCCGATAGCGGATCAAGACTTTCAACTTCTTCTCGGAGTAACGCGTAAACTTGACAACTTCCGCCGGGTTGTCGACCACAAAGATTTCGACCCCGCTTGCCACAGCCTGATCAAACTCACGAATCTGTTTGATTGGGTGCGTGTGCACAAGTGTGGATGGGCGAACCCCGGTTCTGATCGCGGATTCGATCTCGGAAGCAGAGCAGACATCGAAATTGCCGCCCATTGAGTGTACTTCGTCGAGCATCACCTGATGATTGTTAGATTTGACGGCGTAGTATACTGACGTACGCGGCAAGGCTGCCTGAAGGGCCTGATAGTTGCGACGAATCTCAGACCGCGAAAGAAGCATCAGCGGCGTGTGGGGCTGCTCGTGCCGGAACAAGTCACTGACAAGTTCCGTGTTGGTGCCTCGAAAGATCGCTGTTCGGGTCGCTTGCGAGAAGGTAAGTGAGTGAGTCATTGATCCTGTCCCCCACTCAGCTAGCTGCGGAAATAACCGGCTTGGTCAGTTTATGCTGAAGAACCTCGTCGGTCTCAGATGGAATACCACGCTTGATTTCCCTTATGGCTCCGCCCTGGCTTTCCAGCGCGTCTTTCAGATACTCATGAGCCTTGTAAGGGTCTACGGTCGTACCGCAGGTGAAGAAATCCACGGCAGCATATCCATATTCCGGCCAGGTGTGAATAGAGAGATGTGATTCCGCAATAACAACAACACCGGAAACACCCTGGGGAGCGTATCGATGAAACACTGAACGGACTACTGTAGCGCCCGATTTTCGGGCCGCTTCGTTCATGCACTTTTCAAGAAAAGCAGCGTTGTTCAGCTTTTCGACTGTGCAGTCGGCGTATTCAGCAATGAGATGTCGTCCGAGTACTTTCATCTTTCATACCTCCTTTGCAGTTTCAGGGTTTGCAGCTACATCTGAGGCGGTGTGGTAACCCACAGGAGTCTGGCCACCGCCTCTCCCCTATTTGAGATTTGATGCGGTCGATTAGCTTCAAAATAGAAACAGTGTTTCCCTGATACCCGATGGTTCTTGCCATCCAAAGACAGCGTGACCGTGCCGCTTAACACAAAACCGAACTGTTCACCCGGCTGCGGATCGCCGAAGTCCAACTGCTCGCCCGGAGCCAACTCCACCATTATTGGGTCCATCATATTGTTAGTTGATCCAGGGACCAGCATTTCAAACTTGCTCGCCCCTTTGCCGTCGATAGCAACTCGATCATCCGGCGAAAACACCACGTTCACTTCGCTCTCGTCAGCGAAAAACTCCGACAGGCTGATTCCCAAGGCATCCAGAATGTCGGCCAGCGAATCGACAGAAATCGAAGACTGCTCGTTCTCAAGTTGAGAAATGAACCCCTTGGTCAGATTAGCCCGATCAGCCAGCTCGGTCTGAGTCAGGTCCGATGCCAACCGAAGAGTCTTGATTTTCTGTCCGATGTTCAGTTCCAATGTCGTTTCCGCCGCTTTCCGAGTTTAATAAACGCTACCTTTTTGTTTAATTAAGGCTGATTATTATAATGGGCTTTCGAAATATGTCAAGCCGTTTCTGATCTGCAGTTTGGTTTTTCCGTGATTTTCTGGTAGTGTAGCGGCTGCAAATGTCTTAGATTAGGCTTGTTGTCCGCTTTGTGGAATGGGGCATCTATGGTTCTTGCATCTGAGCGGTTGACAATTGTGTACATGACTACTGGAACTGGATCATACCAGTTCTCTAAAAGCACATTCGAGAGGAGGTTGGATGAAGAAGCAAGTTATCATCGTTGGCGTTCTGGTCATGATGGCGGTATCGTTCGCTGGTGCCCAGACACCTAAGTTTGGTGTTGGATTCTCCGGCGGTATCAACATACCGATTATCCAGGATGACCAGAAATCCGGTTCGATCTTTGAGTTCAGGGCTCGCTTCAGCGCTTTGCCATTCCTAACAATCGAACCAAAGTTGTCGTTCTCGAGTTATGGTTCGCCGGACACATTTGAAGATATCATATGGGATGTGGACGGCTCCAAGATAACGGCCTATGGGGTTGACGGTATACTTGGTGGTGCTCTTTCAGGACCCGGATTCGCACCGTTTTTTGTTGCCGGTATGGGCTGGTACAAAATCAGCAACGACTCCTATGAAACCATACAGGACAGCGAGACCAAGTTCGGGTTTTCGGGCGGCATGGGATTCGCGATTGGAATTACTCCCAAATTCAGTATCGATGCACGCGCCAAAGCCCACTTTATTAGCTGGGATGGCGGTGCTAAGAAATCACTGGCCCTGCTTGGTGGCCTTAACTACGCCTTTGGCGGCGGCATATAGGAGGTAGGCAATGAAAAAACGCACACTTACGTTTGCGATCCTGAGCCTGGCTCTCCTTTGCCTGGCCGGGGTAGGCTGTAAACTGATCATGTCCGGTACATTCGTAATCGTAGAGGAAGTCGAGTTTAGCTTCACTGCTGATGGCAGTTTCTACTGGTATCCGGTGGACCTTACCGGCAATTCGGTTTGGGAAGACCACAAGGATAATATCGACAGGATCGATATGATTGGTTTTTCATTCGATATTCAGAACAACTCCACTGAAACCTGCGAGTTCAATGCGATGTTCGTAGCCGCGACCGGTCCCGCTGATCCATCGGATTGGCCTACCGGAGGTATTCCGTCCGGGGCGGTTTCCGTCATTTCCGGTCTGACTGTACCTGCCGGTGGAAGTGAGACGGTCACCTACGGGGAGTCGTTGGGACACATCAGCAATCTGGAGGCGTTTAAGGATATCATCATGACCGGCCGGTTCGACTACTACGGCACCAGTTGCGGTGTTACAGGGGATTCCTTGTTTGTCGTGACCGATGGTCTTCTCGTTATCACCCTGTCGGGTAGCGAAGACTAAATCAACATATTCTGTATATTGGAAGACCGGCACTCCCTTGGGTGCCGGTCTTTTTTTTGTCCAGCACTTGCCAAGTTGCCCGTTCACCGTAGATTGCTCGGCATGTACAATGTCAGGCAAGGAGCGAAGCAATCGAGCATTTTCAGATAGTCATTATTGGCGGTGGTCCGGGCGGCTACACTGCCGCGATCAGGGCCGCGATCAAGGGAGTTTCAGTTGCGGTTGTTGAAGATCGTGACCTTGGCGGAGTCTGTCTTAATCGCGGGTGTATTCCGTCCAAGGCGCTGATCGCTTCGGCACTCCGGTACAAACAAATGAAGGAGTCCGAAAAGTACGGCATCAGGCTGGATAGTCCGCCAAAGTATGATTGGCCAGCCATACGTGCACGCAAAGACAAGATTGTTGGACAGCTTGTAGGCGGTATCGCGCAGCTTTTCAAGTCACACGGGGTAACACACTACCAGGGGTTCGGCAGGATCGAGAACCCAAACTGTGTGATTATCACTGATCCGAGTGGTAGCGAGACGAAGATCCAGGCGGACAACATCATTATTGCCACTGGCTCGCGCCCGCTGGATATCCCTTCGTTGCCTATCGATGGTAAACGGGTGCTAACATCCGACCACTTGCTGGAACTGGACAACCTCCCGGAGTCGATTCTCATTGTCGGCGCCGGTGTGATTGGCTGTGAATGGGCGTTCATGCTGGCGATGTTGGAAGTCAGGGTTCAGATGGTCGAGATGCTGGATCACGCTCTGCCGCTTGAGGACCAGGATACTTCCAGAACTATCGAACGCGAACTGAAGAAGCTGAAAATCAAGCTTCACACAGGAATGAAAGTGGAATCAGTTACCTCAGCATCTTCCGGCATTCAAACCGCACTTTCCAGCGGGAAGACGATTGAATGTGATCAGGTGCTGGTTTCTGTGGGACGGGCTTTCAATACTGCGAACTTGGGCCTTGAGAATGTCGATGTCGAATTAAACGCCAACGGTTCTATCAAGACCGGCTCTGACATGCGCACGAGTATAGCCAACATCTTTGCTATCGGTGATGTTCGGGGCGAGATTCTTTTGGCATACACTGCCATTCATGACGGAGTTGTTGCTGTAGACAACTGTATAGGAAAGATGAAAACCAAGGACTACAAAAGTGTGCCTTCGGTCATATTCACTCATCCGGAGGTCGCCTCAGTCGGACTGACAGAGCAGCAGGCCGGAGAAAAACATGATTTGGCAATAGGTCGGTTCCCGCTCAGGGTCCTCGGCAGGGCGCATACTGAGAACGAGATTGCCGGGGAAGTCAAAATAATTGCTGATCGAAAGACCGATGATATTATCGGAGTCCACATGGTCGGGCTTCACGCCACAGAAATCATCCACACGGCAGCGCTGGCAATCAAACAAGGCACGACAGCCACACAGCTGGGCGAGTTGGTATTTGGGCATCCGGTGATATCGGAATCGATCATGGAAGCCGCCCATGATGTGCATGGAATGTCAGTCCACCTTCCCAAGAAGCAGATTTAGGCGCAGATCTTAGCGGAATTTCGGCTATTTGCGCCCATTTCAACGACTTGGGCTGTTCGCAGACTGTGCGCTACGCAACTGATAGTCACACAACATATTACAGCAGTTTGAGTCCCTCGTCGTCGTCGCATCTGGCGCAAGTGCTGCGATTACACTAAGAACAGGCCCGTGAGGCGGAGTGGCCCTCCGCTCTATTTGATTATCCTACAGGTCGTTAGGCGAGACATTCGGGACGTACTGTTTTCTGGCACACCAGTTGTATAACACTATGTTGCAGTTAGTTACTCTTAAATATACGCAGTATGGCGGTGAAGGGTATTTGAGAGGTGGGGATTGAAGGAGTTCCTTAGTGAGGGGGAACTCCTTCGCATTTTTGGTGAGTTTAAGGCATCCGCAAGGTTGCCTTTTTTCTTGCTGGTTTTCTGTTGAGCCACCAATCACACGATTATCGGTTTGTGGCTTATTCAGCGCAGTGTCTTGCTGTGTTAGTCGGATGTGTCAGACGGAAAGGGCATAACCGAAACACACTGACGTTTTTCACTTCTCGAAATAATCAGAGAGACGCCTTATCTGTTGTACGAACACAAATATGCCGATACATTGGAGATAGCGTATTCCTCTTGACTTGAGAGCGAAAAAGCGTAGATTCTTGACTCGTAAAATCTGATTGATGGCGGTGTAGCTCAGCTGGTTAGAGCAGCGGAATCATAATCCGCGTGTCCGGGGTTCAAGTCCCTGCACCGCTATTATACTTAGGTCCAATCCAAAACCCTTTAGCCCGGTTCTTCCGAATATCGGTCCATTGACGAATGCCTAACAACTGGATGGTAAACCCTGAATCCGGAGTCTTGCTGGTGCGAGGTTTGGGTTCATGTAGTGAAGCCCCTACGGAGTAGCTCTCTGATCTGAGTTGCCTCAGAGACGTCGGGACGGGCGAGAAGCGCTTTGAGCCGTGACTGAACATTGCCTTTCCCGATAATCAAGCTGATCGGAGCAGCTACTGCTGTAGGGAGTACTTCCAAGTGTATAGGATCCTGTCTTGAGACGAATGCTGACTGTTCAATCCTCGAACAGAATTGGTAAGCATCTCATACAATCACAGATACTTCTTGGATGAATGGCACGACTTACTATCTTTAAGCTATGATCAGTGGAACGTGAATATTGTTCACCGAATCTGCTGGTCACTCAAGGATTACTCGCAGGCACGCTCACGGACGAGACACCTGGTTAAGAGATTTACAGTGCAGGGATGCCGAACTGAGAGGCTACTGAAGCCTCCATGTTGGTCTGAAAGGTCGGTGTAAGCTTTGTCAACAAGCACCAGGCGTCACATTCGATCGGTGAAACGCCTCCCGTCCGTGCATGTTGTATTCGTAGTGTTACTGAGCCTACTGATTGGTGGTGGGACGATTCACTCGGGACCACTTCTTTATGCCAGCCCAACCACCAAGAAGAGAAGCCACGATCGGTGTACTGACCAAGCCAGACAGGCGGAGAAGTCAAGCAATCCACTAGCATTCGTACCTTCTGATTATTATCGAACAGCTGTCTTGCTCGACACCGTTACAGGTAACACTGAACCGACTCCTGAAAAACCTCCATCACGGCAATCTGCTGAATGTTCGATTCTCAGTGACTCAACGCCATTTAGGAATTCTGCGGTCGGTCGTGCTTTGGAAGGTAAGATTGCACACTTCCTGATGGTCGTCATACCAATACTTTTCAAAAGTCCCTCTCTCAGAACTCCACTTATGCTCTTCGCACCGTACATTGAGGACAAGATTCTGGATCTTGGCGACTGGTTGATGACTGAAGTCATACCAATTGGAGCACCAAATCCAACTTGTAGGGTTGATATTGAAGTGACAGCAGATGAAGTTCCACATAAAGTGGCGTTTGTAAGCAACTCTTCATCCCGTCCAGGTCTTGCGACCGTTTTCTAACAAGCAACCGTCTCACATTCGGACCTGCTTTGACATTCTAACTCTCTGGAGTGACCATTCCAGATAGCCATAACACTTCGCAGTTCTTGACATTTCAGTATATTTCCCTATCTTGCCGGTGTAGGTGCTATTACAGACCTGGAGGGGTTTATGAGGCTTTACGTCTTTTTCGCACTTCTTCTCGCTTTATCAACTGTTCAAGCAACCACATCCAATACGACCGTGGAGCAGCGGGTCCAGGTGACTCGAAATCTCACCTCAATGCCTTTGGCTTTCACTGAGAATCAAGGCCAGTGGGGTGAGCAAGCGCTGTTTCGTTCTAACGCCGGTGGAGCCACGATGTGGTTCACGACAGAAGGTGCTGTGTATCAGTTCACTCGGCGGGTGCCTGTAGGTCAGGATCCTTGTGATCCTGACAACGCCAAGTCTGTGTCAGGTTACAAGCAACCTGACCTACAAACTGCTTTTGATCGTGGGCGGCAGACGTCCCCGTCTGCCCCTGATATAATGGCTCACGAACCGGACAGCGTCGAGCAACTCGTCATCAAAGCCAACTTCGTCGGTGCCAACCCAAATCCGACCGTGCACGGTCAAGACATGATGGAGTACAAGTGCAATTACTTCATCGGGAACGATCCGAACGAGTGGCACACCGATGTTTCCAACTACGAGTCCATTGTTCTTGAAGAGGTCTATCCCGGAATCGACCTCAAATACTACGGCAACGGCAGACAGATGGAGTACGATTTCATCGTCTCGCCGGGAGCAGATTTTGCCCAGATAGAGATTGAATACGAGGGTGCCAGATCGCTCTATGTCAATGATGCAGGAGAACTGGTGGTTGAGACCGAGTGGAACTCGGTGACTGAGCACAGACCAATTGTATTCCAAGTCATTGGGGATAAGAGACAGTCGATTGAAGGAGAGTATGTACTCACCGACGACAATTCGTTCGGCTTTGCGCTTTCCGAGGAATATGACCCTCAGTACCCTCTCATCATTGATCCAATGCTTAGCTACAGCACGTTTATCGGTGGTAGCGAGGATGATTTCATGGATGTGCGCGTTGGAGTTGATGGGTCAGGGAATACTGTTATAGCGGGAGGCACCTACTCTACGGATTTCCCGACGCAGGGACCGCTGCAAGGAGCCAACGCAGGAAGCTTTGACATTTTCATCACAAAACTGAACGCTGCTGGAGATGGACTTGTCTTCAGTACGTATCTGGGAGGTAGCAGCACTGAATACGGTGCTGACGTCGCAATAGACAGCTACGGCGGCATATGCGTGACTGGGTCTACTGAATCAACGGATTTTCCCATCTTGAATGAGTATCAGTCGGATCAGGACGGGACAGACGCCTTTGTTAGCAAGCTTAACTCGTCAGGCAACTCAATCATCTACAGCACCTACCTCGGAGGGCTTGGTGAAGACTGGGGTACGTGCATTGCGGCAGACTCGGCAGGGAACGCTTTTGTTACCGGGACAGCAGATTTAGGTTTTCCAACAGTCAACGCTTATCAGTCGGTTTTGGGGGGTGAGCTTGATGCTTTTGTAACCAAGTTTTCGCCCAGCGGGAGTGTTGTATACAGTACTTTCCTTGGTGGGGCAGATTATGACAGGGGCTATGGAATCGACATAGATGATGCAGGATCTGTGTACATTGCAGGAATGACAGAGTCGGATGATTTCCCAACTCTCAATGCATACCAAAGCACCTACGTTGGGGGGCCTCCTGAAGGATGGGGAGAGGATGATGTTTTTGTAACCAAGCTAAACGCATCGGGTAGTGGGCTTGTGTATAGCACCTACCTCGGCGGTTTCGGGCTTGACGAAGCGTTTGGCGTCGCCGTTGACGCGCAGGGTCATGCTACGGTGATTGGAAGGACTATGGCTACAGATTTTCCGATAGAAAACCCCATACAGGCCTTACATGCGGGCGGATCCACCATGTGGCCGTATGACGCCTTTGTTACCAAGATTGATGCCACTGGCAGTGATCTCGTGTATAGTACATATTTGGGTGGTAACGATATTGAAAGTGGCAACGATGTGGCTGTGGATGATGGCGGCACAGCGTATGTAGTAGGCCAAACATGCTCCAGTGATTTTCCTACTCAGAACCCGTACCAGGCGACCTACGAAGGAGGGCAAATAGACGATCCTCCTATTGAATGGGAGATTGGAGACGCATTTATCGCCATGATAGATCCTGCCGGCAATGAACTTGTCTACAGCACGTACCTGGGCGGCGCTGTAGGCGATGCGAGTACCGGAATAGACTTGGACGCCAACGGCTACATGCATGTGAGCGGGTTCACTGCTTCCACGGGCTTCCCAACTGTGAGCCCGCTGTTCGGCACCAATAGCGGCGGTTATCATGGCTACGATGCCTTTGTCGCCCGGTTTGCTCCTGATCCTGGACCTCCAACAGTCGTGTCCACCTCCCCCGCCCAGAACGAACTGAATGTGTCCGTCGCCAGTGACATCTCTGTGACTTTTGATGCAGATATTGACCCGGCGAGTGTGGATGTGACCTCTTTCATTGTCAGGGGCAACTGGACGGGGCTTTACAGTGGTAGCTATGTAGTTTCTCCTGGCGAGACAGTGACTTTCAATCCCGACAATGACTTCCCAGCAGGGGAGGTTATTACGGTTACCCTCACAACCGCAATCACATCGGGTGGGATACCAATGGAGGCTGGATACGGCTGGTCATTTACTGTTGTTGCGCTGAGTGGCAGTGGTGTATTTGCCGAACATAGTGAGTGGCCTGTCGGAGAGGTTGTAGAAGAA
>QNAF01000013.1 GCA_003641405.1 Candidatus Zixiibacteriota bacterium
AGGGAGATAGTTGCTGACCTGCAGCGCAAGCAACCAATGTCAAGGCTTCTTCAAGGCGATGTCGGCTGTGGTAAGACAGTGGTAGCTGTGGCAGCTGCGCTGTACGCGGCAGAGAACAAACACCAGTGTGCTTTCATGGCGCCCACGGAGATACTGGCCGAGCAGCATTTCCGTAACTGGCAATCTGTACTTTCAAAGTTAGGGGTTTCGGTTGAGTTGCTTACTGCTGGGATAGCGGCCAAGCGACGGAAAGAGATAGCCGAGCGGTGCGCCGCCGGGGAGATTGATATTTTATTCGGAACGCACGCTCTTATCTATGACTACGTGGCCTTTGAACGTCTTGGGTTTGTAATAATCGACGAACAGCACCGTTTTGGCGTGGAACAGAGGGGAAAACTTTACGCCAAGGGGGAAGACCCTGATCTTCTTGTCATGACAGCCACACCGATTCCAAGAACACTGGCCCTGACTTTGTACGGAGACCTGGACATATCGACAATAGAGTCGCTCCCGCCCGGTCGGAAGCCGATTCGTTCAGCGTGGCGAACTGCCGATGCCCTGGATAGAGTGTTCGAGTTTGTCAGAGACGAAGTACGCCGTGGTGGACAGGCGTACATCATCTATCCTTTGATCGAAAAATCCGACCAGATGGACCTGGCCAACGTTGAGGATGCATACAAGGAATTGTCTGAAGGTGCACTTAAAGATGTCCGCTTGGCTATCATTCACGGACGGGTCAAAGCCGTGGAGCGTGATGACGTCTTAAAGCAATTCAGGGACGGGCAGATTGACGTGCTGCTTGCGACCACCGTGATTGAAGTTGGTATTGATAATCCTGATGCCACAGTGCTGGTCATCGAACACGCGGAGAGATTTGGCCTGGCCCAACTGCATCAGTTGAGAGGGAGAGTGGGACGCGGTGAGAAGCAGGCCACCGTGATCGCTCTGGCGCATCCGCCACTATCTGATATCGCCCGGCTGCGTCTCAATTACTTTGCAAATAGTAGTGACGGTTTCCAGATCGCCGAGGCCGATCTGGAGCTTCGCGGTCCCGGTGAGATTTTTGGTTTGCGGCAGTCGGGGCTGCCGGAACTCCGAATCGCTAATCTCTGGAAAGATCGTGATCTTATGGAAAGCGCCCGCGACCTGCTGGAGCTACTGTTCACTCAAGGGGACCGGCTTGACAGCACGCACCGAAAACTGTATAACTACCTTGATCGTGCTGCTGAACGTCGCAGAATGCATCTTGGCGGCGGTTGAGCTGCTGATAGAACGAAGCAACCTATTCTGATAATACTGAGGACCCTGACATGTCGGAGAACCAAGAATCCTTTGATGTTCCGTTTTTCCAATTGACTATGTCCCTTCATGCTGCCGCGATGCAGCAGATGGGCAAGGTCATGAATACGTCAACGGGCAAGATAGAGAGAGATTTGGCCGCTGCCAAAGCCAGTGTCGATATGCTGGATATGCTCCAGCGCAAGACTCAGGGCAACCTGAGCGATGATGAAAAGCAGTTGCTGGAACGGCTTCTCTACGAGGCGCGGATGAACTACGTTGATGAGGCTCAGAAGGGTGACGCTCCTCAGGAATCCAAGGCGGATGCCGAGTCGGGTGAAGCCCCCGCTGACCCTGAACCGTCTGCTGAGGAAGGCAATACAGAATCGGCTGAAGAGCCTTCTGAGTCGAAGGATTGACGCTGGTTCTGTGTTCACTCTCCCGTCTGTATTTGTAGAAGAGTGTATAACAGATGGGCGGTGTTGGACATAATCGCCGTCCTGTGGCCGGAATTGACCTTGATTTGCAGGCTGAATCGGCTATATTTGAGCGAATGGAAATGGTTGTCCAAGTGCCTGTTACGCCAGATCGTAGTAAAGATTCGATTCTTGAGGAATTCGGTGGAAAAATCGAATTCGCCAGGGAACTTGCCTCTTTGACCAGTTTTGGAACAGGGGGCAGGGCAAAGTACTTCTTGCAGGTGCATTCTGCTGAAGAACTTATCGGTGCTCTGAAAGCGATCAGAAAATTGAAGATTCCATTCTTTGTTATGGCTGGCGGCACAAACCTGCTGGTCTCAGACAGCGGTTTTGACGGTCTGGTTATCAAAATCGATATCGAAGGAATAAAGCTTACAGAGGATACCAAAATCGAGTGTAGCGCCGGTGAGAAACTCAGTAGTCTGGTCAGTTTTGCGACGGACCACAACCTGACAGGATTGGAGTTTGCCGCCGGTATACCCGGTACGGTCGGTGGTGCTGTTTATGGAAATGCCGGGGCATTTGGTCACGAGATCGGGTCGGTTGTAAGCGAACTTACGCTGATTGACAAATCGGGAGTCATTCGCACGGAAGCCGGTGAATACTGTCGCCTTTCCTACAGACACTCGATCTTCAAGGAGTCCGGAGAGATCGTGATATCGGCGAAATTCAAGCTTCAATCTGGCAATCGCAAGGAAATCCAGCACAAGGTGGACAGTGCTCTTGCTCGCCGAAACGAAAGGCTTCCTGTCAATGCCAACACGGCCGGCAGTTTCTTTAAGAATATTCCGGATCCTGCCCAGGAGAACGGCAAACTGGCCGCAGGCCGTTTGCTTGAAGAAGTCGGAGCTAAGGAATTGTGTGTGGGGGGGGCGTGTGTGAGTGAAAAACATGCCAATATTATCGTTAATTCGGGTCGTGCGACATCAAAAGATATCCGAGAATTGGCCGATATACTTAAGAAGAGAGTGTGCGACCGCTTTGGTGTTGAGCTACAGCAGGAAGTACAACAATTGGGTGATTTTTGATGGGAGAACGCTTATAGAGCCTTAGGTAACGTAATAAACACAACCTCCAAACTTGAATTTGGTTGTGAACGTTCTGTTTAGAAATAGCGTTTTCTTTTTCGTCGCACTGCTCTTGTGGACGATGTGTCCGACGTCTGTGAGTTCTGCCGGCTTGGGGTTCCAGGCAAGGCTGGATGATCCCCCGTCTGTCGTTTCCGCATACTACGATCATCCTGATCGTTTTTCGGCCGCAGTCTATCCCTTGTCCTATGCTGTGCTCTCGCGAGAACTACTGTTCAACCCAACTCTCCAATATGCTCGATTCGACGACCAGTCGCTGACGTTCGTCAGCAGCTATGGTAGGGAACAGAAACTGGTGCCGATCTCAGTTGATGCTGAGCAGTACATGAGCTACAGGCTGGAATATCGCAGATTGAAGCAGCGTGATAAGCTATTCCGGAATACAATCCGTGCGGCACAGCAAGGGGAGGGTCGAAAGGGACTTTCTATCGGTGTCGGACTTCCCAAGAGGTTCGATCAGATGTTTGGTGAGGGCGGTGCCAACCTTCACGTTCAGGGCTACCGCAAGATCACGTTCTCGGGCCGTTCGCAATGGGACGATGCCGCCAAGTCAAGCATACACCAACAGAGCAAATTCCCTTCGCTCAACATGGAACAGATATCTCGTTTTGATATCTCCGGAACCATCGGCAGCAAGATCACTGTCAATGTGCAGCAGGACAACCAGACAGACATTCCGCTGGCTAACCGCCTTATCTTACGGTACAAGGGCGACGATGATGATATTCTGCAAGTAGTTGATGCCGGCAATACTAACCTGAGTCTGCCGAACACACAGTTTGTCGGATACTCATCCAGTGTCAGGGGACTGTTTGGATTCAAGACGGCAGCCAAATTGGGTAACTTCAGGATCACGGCGATTGCTTCGCAGGAGAAGGGTTCCTCTGAGTCAGCCGTTGTAAGCGGCACCGGAGAGCAGAACGCCCAGTTCCGTCGTGATTACGCCTTTGCATCCGGACGCATTTTCGATCTCGGTTATCCTGGCGAGTTTTCTCCGTACGATAGCATCACCAACCTAAGGGTTTTCATAGAGGACAATCGGACCGACGATCAACATAACATCAACGATGTACTAATGGTCAAGGACCCCTTGAATAGAAGTGACGGTTCCAACTGGGATGACTCAGTTTCGGTAAGGGAGTTGGAGACGAAAGAGTATTTGTTATTGCGTGGGCAGAACCCGAAATACTGTCCGTTTGCGCTGGCGTTCCGCTCGCAGCAGTACAAGGCGGTAAGTGTTACTTATGAGTATGACCACAAGGATGAAGAAGGCACTCTTATTGAACACATCGAGGTCGGCAGTAAGGACGAGGGTGTAGTAAAACTTATCAAGGCTCGCAGGGATAGTTTCATTTCCAACCACCCTACCTGGAGTCTGATGTGGCGGAACTGCTATATTATTCAAAAGAGTGTCAAGATAGAGGATATTGATGTTAAGATATTCAAGGGGGATCAGGATACCGAGGGCGAGGAGTCGAATCTTGACTACCAAATGAACCCTGCCAGTAATCAGTCTGAGGGCTTCTATTTGAGAAACCTTGGTCTGGATCAATACAACAACAATCGACCAAGCCAGAAAACTCCGGACAACAAGATCGATCCGCATTACGAGGTATTCCGGCCGGATTTGGGTCTGCTCATTTTTCCGAGTCGAGAGCCGTTTAATGACAGTTTGGTTTTCACGGATCAGTCAAGTAACGAAACAACACCACTCAGAGAACTGGTACCGGAAATTTACTCTTCTGACTCGGATGCCGAGAGAATAGAGAACAGCAAATACTATTTGCAGATATCTTCCAAAGCGCGCAGCTCAACTATCCGTCTGGGACGAGCCAATGTCATTGAGGGATCCGAGAGAGTGACTTTGGATGGACGCGTGCTCGAGAAGGATGTCGATTACTCGGTTCAGTACAGTTTTGGCCAGATAACTCTTCTCAAAGAGGAAGGGCTTGATCCCAATGCTGATCTGAAAGTAGAGTTTCAGTATGCGCCCTTTATGGCTCTTCAGAAGAAGACCCTGTTGGGAATGAGGGCAGAATATGACTGGAGTGACGATCTGAGTTTTGGCTCCACCATACTCTACAAGTCCGACAAGGCGGAAGACCGCAAGCCACGAATCGGCCAGGAAACCTCCCGAACAACGGTCATCGATTTCGATCTTAATTTTTCGTTGCGTCCAAATTTCCTGACGAAGGCAGTTAATGCCCTGCCCCTGATTACTACTGAGGCCGAGTCACGGCTGTCAGTTAGTGCCGAGGTTGCGCAGTCACGACCCAATCCCAATGTCGAAGGCGTGGCCTATCTGGATGACTTCGAGTCTGCTGTAGACCTGCAGTCACTTGGTGTAGTTCGGACCAGTTGGACGGCTTCATCGATGCCGCTACTGGAGGAGCATGATGCTGATGGTCAAATGCGGGATCCTGACGACTATGTCCGGGGCACTTTACGCTGGCATAACCCTCCGCCGGTTCTCAGGGAAGAAGTTTACGACGCCGAAGCTGCCATAGGTCAGGGCTCATTGAATCCGCTGCGATTGATATTTCGCCCACGAGGCTACAGGCATGTCAATGCCGACGCTTCAGGCTGCAGTGAAGAAATCGAGCCAGCCAAATCCTGGGGCGGGATTATGCGCTATTTCGGTGGACGTATAGATGAAGAACGAGTGCAATTGTTCGAAGTGAGAGCCAAGGGTGGGACGGGGGTGCTTCATTTTGATTTTGGTCTGATCAATGAAGACATCAACGGAGATGGACAGTCAAACACAGAGGATTTACTGCGTAACAACTGGTTGGATGATGGTGAAGATGTTGGCCTTGATAACTTGACTGATAGTGTGGAAACAGACGAATGCGGGGGAGAATTCAATGCTGTCACGCTGCCCGACCCGGCAGGAGATAATTGGTGGTTTAACGGCTATGGGCATGGAGCTGCTTATGACACAACGCGTCCACCGTGCCCAAGAGCGTTCTACGATACACTTGGTTACCTGATTAATTCCGAAGATCACTACCTGCACTATGAGTGGCAGAACGGTACTGACGGCAATGAGAATGACTACGCCGTGCAGGGAGTACCCGACAAGGAAGCCCTCTCCGGTATCAGTGTGCAGCAGACCAACGCTTATTTCTCGATGAACATTCCACTCAACACGGATCTGAGTAATCCCTACTGGGTCGAGGGCTCCACTAACAAGTATGGCTGGTCAACCTATCGAGTTCCTATTCGAGATCCCGGAGCGCTTGATACAGTGCGTACTGGCTCGGGGATTGAAGTAAGTTGGGCGAACGTGAAGCATATCAGGGTTTGGTTCGAAGATACCACTCCATGGTTTGAGGGCACTACGGTTATTGACAACTTGCCCGATAGTCTTGCCCACATGGATTCGGTGTGGATTGCCGATTGGGGATTCGTTCAATCGAACTGGCGAGACACATTGATTGTGGCCGATCCTGCCGATAGCACTGATCCGGCAAACGAGAACCGTGAGTTCTACATTGCTTCCGTTGGTGAAGATGTTGGTACGTTTACGCCGCCACCAGGTGTGGACCCATACTATGATAAGGTCAATGATCTTACTGAGCCGCAACGCGGCCTGGCTCTTGTGTACGATAGCCTGCGACCCGGTGATATGGGTTTGGCCAAGAAGATCCTGATCAACACTGAGTCGTACATGGGCTATAAGGGCATGCAGATGTACGTGCACGGTCCGGATAACATTGGTTCCGACAACATTCTGTTCTTTTTCCGCCTCGGGCGCGACAGTCTCAACTACTACGAGTATCAGACCTATCTGAGTCCCGGGTGGACAGAGAGCAACTACGTTAATATCGAGTTCGAACAAATGACAGCACTCAAGGGTGCAGTTGAACGGAATCTTGACAATCCGGGCGATCCAATCGATACGACAGCAATGCCCTACCGGGTGCTTGGTCGTCCCAATCTCAACCAGGTCAGGTTCATTGCTGCAGGTATAGTCAATGAGAGCTCTGGTCGGGCATCAGGTGAAGTTTGGATTGATGAATTGCGCGTGACGGATGTCCGCAAAGATGTAGGTACGGCCGCTCGAGTCTCAGTCAGTGGAAACCTGGCGGATCTGATAACATACAGTCTCAGTTGGGAGCACAAGGATCCGTATTTCCGTTCTCTTTCAAAATCCACTAGAGGTGGCTCCAGGGATAATCTTGGAAGCGGGAGTGAGAGCAACTCGTTTGGTTACAATCTGTCGCTCAACCTTCACAGATTCATGCCGAGATCATGGGGTGTTCGGCTGCCGGTTTCTTATTCGTATTATGAATCAGTAAGTACCCCCCTCCTGGGATCTGCTTCAGACGTGCTTCTGCCGGAAGAAATTCGCCAGGAAGAGAAGAACGTCACCAAAACGTACAGAGTCACTGCCAGCGAGTCGATTTCAAGAAAAGGCTCGAACCCGCTGTTCAGTGTTCTACTGAATCGTCAGGGTATCAGTTTTTCATACAGTCGCCGCACAAATGAGTCTATCCAGAATCCGTACTCTCTATCCGAGACGTACAGTTTTACCGGGCACTATGATATGGGGATTAGCAAGGATATGTCTGTTCCCCTGTTTTTCTGGACCAGGCCTATTCCGCTGCTAAAGACGTTGAACGAGACGCGATTATCATTGTATCCCAAGAAGTGGAATTGGAACGGCACGTTTACTCGTTCTCTGACGGTTAGAGATGATTTTGACCTCAAACGGTCGTCTTCGTTCAGTCGTCTTTTTACCGGCAAAATGGATGTCAGTTACGACATTTTTAGCAATCTGAAAACCAGCTTAACAATCAACACACGGCGTGACCTGACGGACCCGGAAATGGTCAACTTCTCTCTGAAGAACATGAAGCTGGGCATGGAGAACACATATTCGCAGTCATTCCGTGCAAACTATGACCCCAAATTGCTTGGTTTCCTGACAGGATCCCTTTCGTATTCTTCTTCATATCGGGATGCCTATAACTATAGTGATAGCACTCGTAGTACAGATATGAGCAGGAGCTGGTCTGTTTCCGGAAAGTTCCTGCATCAGACTCTTCTGGGTGGCGGAGCGAAATCAAGGTCAGGCTATGGTGCTCATTCACGTCGTGGCGGAGTAGGCCCCGATGACAAACCTGAGGGCAAGCCTTTCTACGAACCGGTGCTGGCCGGAATGCGCTTTCTTACGGGCTGGATGGAGCCCCTGGGATACAGCTACGGTGAGAGTTACAACAGAACCATGCCGGGTGCGCTGATCAAACCATCATGGAAGTACCGGCTGGGTTTTGCGGATGAGGCCGGTGTTCCTATGGGTCCTACGATCAATAACCCATCTGCAGGCCAGTCGATAAACTACGATCTGAATTCCGGGTTCGGTATACTGGGTGGTATTACAACGACAATCGGTTACGATCGGAGCATCTCTCGCGACCTATTCAGTGAAGGTAGTGATCGATTCGAAAACATATCCACCAGTTGGCCTGTACTCACTATACGTATCAGTCAGTTTACTAGTTTTCCGTTGATTAAGCGCCCGCTCAACTGGTTCATAGGTGTATTTTCACCACGCACGGCATTTTCTCGCCAGATCAGGGAAGATTTCAACTTTGACAGGGGTTTCACTACCAGTCGCAACGAGACCACCAGCAGAAACCCATTGCTTTCGCTGAACTTCAAGCTGCTGCGTTCACTGTCACTATCGGGACAGTATTCGACCACCGAAGTCAGTGCTGAGAAATTCGATCTATCATCAGGCGCACAGCAGTCGGAGACTCGAACAACCAAAAAAACGTTCGCCATCTCCAGCAGGTACTCTTTTTCGGCTCCCGGAGGGATTTCGATTCCACTGTTCGGAAAGTTGAAGTTCAGTTCAACGATGTCGATCGATCTCAACGTGAAGTTTGATTCCGATTACAGTGAAACATCTTCCAAAGGAGGACCGTGGGTGCTGGGCTCAAGCAAGTCCAATTTTAGCGTATCACCAGTGATAGCTTACACATTCTCCCAGCAGTTGAGAGGTGGTATTACGGCCCGATGGCAGGACAACAATGATACGCATCGGCATCGCAAGAGCCACGTGCGGGAGTTGCAGATTTGGGCAGAACTCAAGTTCTAACTCTTTTCGTTTGACTTGATCCAGGTTGGAGGTCACATTCCACACATAACGTGGTAGTTCGCGCATTGCACGTCGGATATTAATGATGGCCAAGAAACTGATCTCAAAACCAAGAGACTTTCCTTCGGTTGAGGAACTCCTTCAATCTACGCAGTTAGCATCGGCTGTTGTTAGTTTGCCTAGACCTCTTGCAGCGGCACTTGTCAAGAGTTGCGTTGCGAGACTAAAGCTCAGCTTGATGGATGACGGAGACTCGCTTGAGGTATCAGAGCTTTATTCTACACTCAGGGATGAGTTGATCGGGGCAGCTACGAGAAGTATTTCCCGCGTTATCAATGCTACCGGTGTGGTTGTTCACACTAACCTTGGCCGGGCGCCGCTCTCTGAGACGCTGTTTGACGAAGTCAAGCGAACGGTAGTTGGGTATGGCAACGTTGAATACGATATTGGTTCGGGCGCTCGTGGCCGGCGCGGAGAGGCTTGTGAAGACTACCTGGCTCTCCTGTCCGGCGCAGAAACCGGCACTGTTGTTAATAACTGCGCCGCGGCACTGTTCATAATACTGAACACCCTCGCTAATCGTAAGAAAGTACTCATTTCACGGGGGGAACTTATTCAGATCGGCGGTGGCTTTCGTATTCCTGACATTCTCAAGAAATCCGGTGCCAAACTTTGTGAAATTGGTACGACCAACATTACGACTCTTGCTGACTACGAAAACAACATTGATTCACGAACGGCGTTAATACTGAAGGTTCACAGAAGCAACTTCACGCAGTCAGGTTTCACCGAGGACGTCACACTCAAACAGCTTGTAGAGTTGGGCGAAAAGCACAATCTGCCGGTTATCAACGATCTTGGAAGCGGGGTTTTCATTCCGACCAGCAAGATATTTGGTTACCGAGAGCCTACTGTGCAGGAATCGGTTCGAGCCGGAGCTTCGCTAACGTGCTTTTCGGGTGACAAGATGCTTGGTGGTATGCAGGCCGGACTCATCGTTGGCAGGTCAAACCTGGTTACGAAGATCAAGAAGAACCCAATCTTCAGAACGATCCGTGTGGACAAGGTTGTGTTTGCAGTTCTGGAAAGGCTTCTCACAATCTACCTCAACGGGACGCATCTTGACGATATCAAACTGTGGCGGCTGCTATCGACGAATCGCGCACATCTTCGCAGCGTGGCCGAGAAGATTCTCAAGCAATTGGGGAAGCCTGATGGGATCACTGTCGAAAACACTGATGCCTTTGTCGGAGGTGGTGCCCTTCCGGAGCAGCCAATCAAGTCGGTCGGCCTGGTTTTCTCAGCGCGATACTCGGCAAGGAAACTGATGAAGACGTTTCGCGAGTTCAGGCCGCCTGTCATCGGTCGTGTAGACGACGACCGGTTTATTCTCGATCTTAAAGCTGTCGATGAGTCCGATTACACAAACATCGTGAAAGCTGTTCGCCGAGTTATCAAGTAGTCTGTACGGGGTTTGCATATGATCATTATTGGTACCGCCGGACACATCGACCATGGAAAATCGGCGATTGTGAAACGCCTGACCGGTACTGATCCCGATCGCCTTCCTGAAGAGAAGGCACGCGGGATGACCATTGATCTTGGCTTTGCGTTCCGTCGAACTGACGATGGGACGGAAATAGCTTTTGTCGATGTTCCCGGCCATGAACGGTTTGTGAAAAACATGATAGCGGGCGCGGGGGGAATAGACGCTGTGATGCTCGTTGTCGCAGCCGATGACGGCTGGATGCCCCAGAGCGAAGAACATTTCCAGATCACTCGTCTGCTGGGCGTAAAACACGGCCTCATTGTAATCAATAAGATCGATCTCGTGGAACCGGACTGGTTGGAGCTATTGGAACAGGACGTCCGTGACAAGGTATCCGGCTCATTTCTCGAAGACGCTCCAATCTGCATGGTCTCGGCTCAAACGGGAGAGGGGTTCGATGAACTTGCTTCGCAATTGAGCAATCTAACGTCAAGTGTGGCAGTAAGGGAGAACATAGGCAAGGCCAGGCTCTGCGTGGATCGGTCGTTTATTCGTCCCGGTATCGGCGGAGTTGTCACTGGCACGCTGCGTGGGGGCAATCTGTCTGTTGGTCAGACGGTCGCTGTCTGGCCAGGTCAGGTGACAGGCAAGATTCGCACACTTCAGTCGAGAAACGAAGAAACACAAACTGCCACCCCGGGTCAGAGAACAGCGGTTTCTCTTACAGGTGTTGATCGCGAACACATGACAAGGGGCTGCGTTATTACTGACCGCACCAATCTGGATTACTTCGTGCAGAATCCCACATTGGCTCTCTCTGTCGAAATATTGCCTGACGCAAAAGTAGCCTTGCGCAATCGCCGTCGCGTTCTGCTGATCGCAGGTACAGCCGAGGTTGAAGGCGAAATACGACTGTTTGACGGCAAGGAGATATTGCCTTCGGAGAAAGGCATTGTTTTCTTCAGGCCTGACGAACCTGTTTACGGCCTGGTTGGTGATCACTGTATCTTGAGACTACCGACGCCGATGGTTACTCTTGGTGGTGGTATCATTCTCGATCATTTGTCGCAACTCCCGCGTCGAAAAGATGTTGACAGTCTGGGCTATCTGAAAGGCAGACTACCTGCCGATATCTCATCTCTTCTGCTTTCAGAATTGACCAAACAGATACTCACTACTGATAAGAGTCTGCTGCATAGTGCTGATGTTGGAAGAAGTGAGATTGATGTGGCCCTAAAGACTGCGATTGCGGAAGGTACTGTCGGTCGGTTTGGTAAGAATGTGTATCATCGGAAATCCCTCGTGACTGCGACTGAGCTTATCACACATGAGATGACACTCTACCTGGGTAATAAGCCGCATCTCAAGGGACTTGCGATCGGCACTATCAAAAACCTCGTCCCGTATTCACTTACCACCCTGCAAGCGCTCCTTGATTACATGTTAGATCAGGGGACGCTTACGAAGTCAGGCGAACTTGTCGACATCGCAGGCCGGGGAATCAGCCTGAAAGGTGTCATTAAGGAGGCGTACGAACACGTCATCAGTACTCTCAAAGCGCATCCGTACGATCCTCCAACACTAAAGCAGTTGGCAACCGGCGGCAAAGTGAGTCAGCAGGCCATCAAGTATATCATCGATACCGGGGAAGGGCACAAGTGTGGTACGGACTTTCTCTTTCTTTCAGAAATATGGAAAGAGATGGTGGGGTTTATCAGGGACACACTCGAAGCGAAAAACAAACTGAGCGTACCGGACTTGCGAGGACGATTCGGTCTCACGCGGAAATACGCTATTCCCATATTTGAAGAAACCGATCGATGTGGTATTACTGCCCGTGAGGGTGATATTCGTGTTAAGGGACCGAAGTATGAAAGCTAAGACGCTACTTTATAACGGTCGCATCCATACCCAGGCCGGTGGTCTCGTTGTGGATTCTATGGCGATTGACAGGAATTGCATTGTCGCGGTTGGCAATCGTCTTGAACACGATCCTGATTTCCGCAGCTATCACCGTATTGACCTCCGTAGCCGCACTATTGTGCCGGGATTCACCGATGCTCATACACATTTTTACCATTTTGCACGTACGTTCGGGCAGGTGTCCCTTGATGGCGTAGATTCTCTCGAAAAGTGCCTGACGAAAATTGCAAAGTTTGCGAGGTCACTTCCCAAACGATCCTGGGTTGTTGGTCTCGGCTATTCTCCTGACCGTTTCAAGAAGCGGATAGAACCTGACCGCCATATGCTCGACAGGATTACAGATGGTCGACCGGCCTTCATCTACTCCAAAGATCAGCACACAGCATGGGTGAACTCTCGTGCTCTGGAGATTGCCGGAATTTCTGCAACAACGCCTGATCCTGCCGGTGGCGAAATTGTCCGTTTCGCTGATGGAGAACCTTCGGGCATTTTGCGGGAGATATCCGCCTACGATTCGATATACAAGCGGATACCGAGTCCGTCAAAGAAGGAGCTTGACCGTTCTTACCAGAAGGCTCTGGAACACGCCCATCGCAAGGGAGTGACAGGGTTGCACTCGTTTGATGGGGCTGAAGCATTTAACTATCTGTCAAATCTCGCCGAGCGAAACCGTTGCGATCTGCGCATCAATTATTATCCGCCTGCGCGGTCATTGTCTCTTCTCGAATCAACCGGGACAGTATACGGCGCCGGGACTGAGTTTTTTCGCATTGCAGGGGTTAAGCTCTTTGCGGACGGTGCCCTTGGCAGCCAGACCGCATTCTGTCTTAACAAGTACGTTGGGAGTCGGGACAATCGAGGGATAGAGGTAATGAACGTCAGTCAGATAAAACAGATCGTGAGGCGGGCTGCAAAGCTGGGCCTGTCCTGCGCGATTCATGCCATCGGAGACCGAGCCGTTGCCAATGTTCTTGATGCCATTACAGGCACCCGACCGCCGAGGAGCGGTGCTCGTCACAGAATTGAACACATGCAATTGATCCGTCGCAAAGACCTGTTGCGAGTCAAAAAACTCGGAATTGTAGCGTCAATGCAACCATCGCACTGCCCCTCGGACATGGAGATGGTGTACAAGTACTGGGGTAAGCGGAGCCGCAATGCGTATGTCTTCCGCAGTGTGTTGGACCGAAAGATTGATCTGGCGTTTGGTTCGGACGTTCCCATTGAGCCGCTTGACCCGCTGGCAGGTATCGCTGCCGCTGTCAGGCGCGCAAAACAGGGCAGTAGCAGCGTGTTTCACCCGGAACAGAGAATCAGTGCGGTTGAAGCTCTGTATGGGTTCACAGCAGGGCCGGCTGTTGCGTGCGGCCAGTCGCACTGCCGGGGCTACCTGCTTCCCAGCTATCCGGCTGATTTCGTGGTGCTTAGTCAGGATATCACTAGAATAGCCCCTAAGCGTATCTCCGACACCAGGGTGCTCGCAACTATTCTCGACGGAACTATCAAGTATTCTGCTCGTTCATTGAACTGGTAGTAGTCGGGCCTGTGTACGTTTTGGTTTGACTTCAGCATTACCGTGTGCCATATTTCGTATAGCAGAAGGAGTCATTCGATGAGAAAGAAACTGTCTCTGTGTCTATTGGGGCTTTTCTTGGTCAGTACAATCATCTCGTTTACACTTGGCACAGCGTGGGCCACGAACTCTGACCGAAGTGGTCGTTCGCTTGTCTATACCATAACAATCAATGGTGCTATAGGTGCTGCCACGTTTGATCGTGTGGCTGATGCTGTTGAGCAAGCAGAAGATGACGATGCAGAGCTGCTTATCATATTCCTTGATACGCCGGGCGGGTTCACCAACGCCACCTGGGAAATCAATAAGACCATTCTCAACAGCGAAGTTCCTGTATGCGTGTATATCGCTCCGCTTGGGGCTACCGCCGGTTCAGCCGGTGTCTATATCACCTACTCCGCGCATTTCGCGGCCATGGCTCCCACTGCCAATATAGGCGCTGCGCATCCGGTTTCCGGAACGGGTGAGGAGATTGATTCCGTGATGAGTGAGAAGATCACTCACGATGCTGCGGCCAAGATTCGTTCTACTGCCGAGAAGTGGGGACGCAATGCTGAGTGGGCGGAGCGAGCTGTACGCGAGTCGGTATCGCTCACGGCGCAGGAAGCAATCGATAGCAATGTGGTCGATATTATCGCAGCCGACATCGATGATCTCTTAAAACAGATCGACGGTCGCGAGACGGAACTTCCGTCCGGAACCAGGACCGTGGACGTGGCCAAAGTGAAAACGGAGAAAATCAACCCGACCTTCGCCCAGAAAGTGCTCCAGGTTATTTCTACTCCCGAGATCGTCCTGCTTCTGTTCTCGATTGGCGGTCTGGGTATTGTTCTGGAGTTGTACAACCCCGGTACGATGTTTCCGGGCGTGGTGGGCGCAATCTGTTTACTGCTTGCGTTTTACGGGATGCAGACTTTACCCATCAACACCGCCGGTCTGGCCCTGGTAGCCCTGGCTATTGGTCTTTGGGTCGCAGAGATCAAGGTTGTGTCACACGGGCTGCTGTTCATTGGCGGGATTATCTCGTTCTTCTTTGGAGGACTTATGCTTGTCGATTCTGTCGATCCGACACTACAGATTTCTCTGTCTTTTCTGATTACGGTTACGGTGGTCATGACAGCCCTTTTCGGGCTTGTGGCTTGGCTTGTCATCCGGGCGCATCGTCACCAGGTGAGCATCGGTGGTGAAGGCATGGCCGGGAAGATTGCCGAAGTACGCACCGCAAACATGGTGTATGTGGACGGTGCCCTGTGGAAAGCCGAGTGTGATGAAGAGTTGACGAAGGGCGAGAAAGTCGAAATCGTCTCGGTCAACAAGTTGCTCTTGAAAGTAAAGAAACTCAACTCACAATAAAGGAGTCCAGAGATGCCTGCATTTAACTTTGGCCTTGTGATTGTCGTATTCTTCGGCTTGATCCTGTTGTTCAACATGATCAAGGTTCTCAGGGAATACGAACGCGGTGTCATATTCCGGCTCGGCCGGTTGATCGGTGCCAAGGGGCCCGGTCTGATCATCCTGATCCCCATCATCGATAAGATGGTCCGTGTGGACCTTCGTGTCATCACCTACGACGTCCCGGCACAGGATGTCATTACCAAGGATAACGTCTCGGTCAAAGTCAACGCGGTGCTGTATTTCCAGGTCATGGATTCGAACAAGGCGATCGTCTCCGTGGCGAACTTCTTTGAGGCGACTTCGCAGATCGCGCAAACTACCTTACGCTCCGTTCTTGGGCAGGTGGAACTTGATGACCTGCTGGCGGAACGTGAGAAGATTAACGCGCAATTGCAGCACATAATTGACGAACAGACAGAGCCATGGGGTATTAAGGTTTCGGTCGTCGAAGTCAAGAATGTAGACCTGCCGCCGGAAATGACCCGTGCCATCGCCAAACAGGCCGAGGCCGAGCGTGAGCGCCGTGCCAAGGTTATTCACGCCGATGGTGAGTTCCAGGCTTCGCAGAAACTGGCCGACGCCGCCACAGTAATAGCTACGGCACCCAACGCTATGCAGCTAAGGTTTCTGCAGACTCTGACGGAAGTCTCAGCAGAAAAGAACTCGACCCTGATATTCCCGGTGCCAATTGACTTGCTGCAGTCGTTCAAGAATTTCATGGACAAGAAGACAGCGGAGTAGGCTTCGTGACGTTCTGATTTCACGCTGACGAATTGCCAGTTGGTTGTAACGAAAGAAGGCGGGAGCGATATGCTCCCGCTTTTATATTTGTCGTTGTCCTGCCGCTACCGCTCCGCGTTGGGCGTACCGTCACACTTGCGTAGATAGCTGCTCGGTGCCGGGTGAATAAACAGGGCATTGATTAACAGCGATAGATCCGCTCCATCGACCGTCATAGGGTCGACAACAGGTCTCGGGCTAGTGAAGTCAACGTCGGCTTCGTCAAGACAGATGCCGTTCCAGCCATTCGCCGGGTCAATGAACAGGCCATTGATCATCAATGACAAATCAGCGCCGTCGTAGTTGAAGCCGAGCGCTCCGCCGGATTGATCTAAGTCACCCACTGACGGTGGAATGCAGCAAGTTGTTGGGCACGGGTCCGGGAATCGGCAGGTACTGAAGCCCCCCGAGATATTCTCACACCGCAGGAACTTACTGCTGGACTGGATAGCTACTTCATAGGTCCCGGAATTGCAGTCGTTGTCTACCGCTACGAGTCCGGGGGAGAAATCGAGATCATATGGGGGGTGGATTGCTGTTGACCAAGTGCCGTCGGTGGTCCCAAACCACTGTATTGGCATACCGAAGTCGTTGAAATCAAGCGACATAGTGAAACCATCCGGTATACGCGTGAACACGAACTTCGGTAATATCTTAAGGAAGGCATCGAACGTACCGCCCAGGCAGCATTCACGGCGCAACAACATCGTCCCTGTGGGCTGTGGCGCGGATGAAAGACAGACCTGCACATCCCAGTCAATGAATTCCATACCTCCCATGTACGAAACTGTAATTGGGGTCGTACTTACCAGCGACAAAGCTACAATCTCGTTGTCAATGATGACAGATGAGCCATCGGTTGGCAGATCCGCAGACTGTCTACGCTCAATGACAGCGTCGGCGCCACCAAGGGCATCGGCTGGCCACGTGGGAATCGGACTACCTTCCAATGCTATCAGATTGTCGAAAGGATCTGAACCGGGTCCAAAGAAGTCGGCAGGGATCGGATTCAAAACAAAGACATTGGGATTAATCGGAACACCATCGTTTTCTGAGAACCAGAGATCTGCGCCATACTCAACCGGGAAGAAGCAGGTATCGCAACCCGTCTCGGTCTGACCGACTGACCACAGCTTGAGGTTACCAGGGAATCCTATATCATCAATAAGATCCAGCCAGGTGCCATCATAATTGGCGTAGCTGGCGCAAAGGCGGGCGGGCGGGGTAATACCGTCATCGGTAATAACGGAACCAAGCGTGCCGTCCCATTCCCACAGTTCCAGGCCGATGAAATACGGTCCGGTTACGCAACATCCACCCACCGGGATCTCAAGTACACCGGTCCATGATCCGGGAAGAGTGTATTGTATGCTCACTCCCCGGCACATGACAACACCCGGCTTGGGGCAGCTCGGCACCGATAGGTCTGCCGCATACACTACCGTCTGGACAATAATATAAAGGTCGTCGACAGTGTTGTTCTGCGCCCACCAAAAGGCCCATTCCACGTCGAATGGGTAGGTGTTGACGCACCCTGTTTCATCGGGATCCTGGTAGACAGCGTAGTAGAGCGGACCGTCCGCCCAGCCGATCGTCCAGGCGGCATCACCGTGCCACTCTCCATCGCAGAATGCTTTGGAGTTCGCCGGTGACATCCCCTCAGGTCTGAGGTTGTCGCCCGGTTGCAGCAACGGCGTGAGCTGGATTTCCGGCGTCTCGGTTGCGGTCAACGCTGGACACAGCATGCCGAGAGTCGCTATTAGAGCGATCATTAAGCTGTACAATGACTTACTTCTAAACATAGACTACCTCCCACCTGGCAGCGAGACCAGGACGTTTTTTCGGTCACATCTGAGTGACTCATCAGTTTGTATGATTCTGTTGTGTTCAATTAGTAACCTCCCTGAGAGTTCTCAGGGGGAATGTATATTTGCACTAATGACAATATGGTGTTATTTCGACACTTATGCAAGTCCAAAATGGAGGCGGGTCATCAATGTTCCAACGCGCCCCGCTGTCATTTTGTACCCTTCACTGACACAGGATGTCTTGCCTTTCGGCTGCCCTGAAGGGCAAAGAGCTTGACATTATCGTTCGTTGTACCTATCCTGATAGCAGTAGGTGCTCTACTTATCGCTGGTGCTTGGGGATGTGTACTGGCGGTTTGTTCCGATCAAAGTATTTCGCAGGAAGGATAGTATCATGAGACAATGCGTGCTGTGTTTGCTCGTATGCGGGATCATCGTGCTGCTGGGCTGCTCCAAATCCGTCGACAACAATAGCAGCCATTCTCCAGTTTCAAATAGTGCCATGGCGCTCGCCGTAGGCAACGAGTGGGTCTACGAACGCAGTTTATTCAGTCAAACTGGCGAGCTA